>NZ_JBFAMH010000009.1:100897-309833 GCF_040656475.1 Streptomyces sp. NPDC049915 | reverse complement strand
TGCAGGCCGGCTTCTCCCTCCTGCCTCCAGCGGCGCAGCCACTTGTGGGCGGTGGGCCGCGAGATGCCCATCTCGGCTGCGACATGTGCGACGGGGCGGCCGGAGCGGACACGCTCGATCAGCAGCCGCCTGCCGTGAACGGTCAGCCGGGCATTACGGTGGGACACGAAGACCTCCGTGCGGTGCAGTCCTAGACAGCTCCACCACACCGGAGGTCTTCGCCATGATCAAGCCCCGAAGCTGTCAACAACGCTCGTGATCAATACACCTAGTTCGTGCCGATGCGGGCCAGCAGGTCGACAATCCGTGTCTGGACCTCCGTGCTGGTGGACCGCTCCGCAAGGAACAGCACCGTCTCGCCGGACGCCAGCCGCGGCAGGTCCGCTTGGTCGACGGCGGCCGTGTAGACGACCAGCGGGGTGCGGTTGAGCTGCCCGTTCGCGCGCAGCCAGTCCACGATCCCGGCCCGTCGCCGGTGCACCTGCATCAGGTCCATCACGACGAGGTTCGGCCGGAACTGGCCCGCCAGCGCCACCGCGTCCGCATCGCTCGCGGCCCGCGCGACCTGCATCCCGCGCCGTTCCAGTGTCGCGGTCAGCGCCAGCGCGATCTCCGCGTGCTCCTCGATGAGCATCACCCGCGGCGGATGCTGCTCACTGTCCCGCGGCGCGAGCGCCTTCAGCAGTACGGCCGGGTCGGCGCCGTACGCGGCCTCCCGGGAGGCCTGTCCGAGGCCCGCCGTCACCATCACCGGCACCTGAGCGGCCACGGCGGCCTGCCGCAGCTGCTGCAGCGCGGTCCGGGTGATCGGCCCGGTGAGCGGGTCCACGAACAGCGCGGCCGGGAACGCCGCGATCTGCGCGTCGACCTCCTCGCGCGAGTTGACGATCACCGGCCGGTAGCCGCGGTCGCTGAGCGCCTGCTGGGTGCTCATGTCCGGCGCGGGCCACACCAGCAGCCGGCGCGGGTTGTCCAGCGGCTCCGGCGGCAGCTCGTCGTCCATCGGCTGCGGCAGGGGCGCGTCCGCGACCTCCACCGCGCCGCCCGGACCGTCCAGCGGCTCGGGGCCCTCGGCGGCGTTCTCGTCCGGCGCACCTATGGCGTACGACCGTCCCGCACCCTCGGTACCGGGCTGCACCAGCCGCGCCTGCCCGGCGAGCGACGGCTGCGGCACGGGGGTGCCGGGGCCGGCGGGACCGGCGGGTGCCGGTCGCTGGGCGGGTGCGGCGGGCGTGCCGGGCCCGGCGGGCGTCGAGGGGTCGGCCGCGGGATGCGGACGCGCCGTCTGCTCCGCGGCGCCGGCGCGCGCGGCGGGATCGGGCGGCGTGCCCAGCTTCCGGCGCCGCCCGCTGCCCCCGGGCGTGTGCGGCGGCGGGGTGGCCGCCCCGGGACGTGCGGGCTGTGCGGCACCCGGGGCCTGCGCCTGGGCGGCCTGCCGGGTGAACGGCACACCCTGCCCCAGCGTGCGCACGCTGATCGCCCGGCCCTGCGTGGAGTTCGGATCCGCCCGCCCGGGAGCCTCGGCGGGCAACGGCTGCGCGGCCCGGGAGGCAGGGGTACCCGCGGGGGGTGTCGGGGAGCCCGTGGGAGGTACGGCGGTGGCGTCGGCCGGCGGCACGGGAGCGCCCGGGTTCCCCGCGTTCGGCGGCACCGGGGCCGCACCGGGGGTGGCCAGAGTTCCGGTCGTGTGCGGGGGTACGGCGGTGGGGCCGGCCGGGGGTACGGCGGTCCCGGCGCCCGGCGTGGCGTCGGCGGCCGGCCACTGCTGCGGGGCGGGGGTGCCCTGCGGCGGGGTGCCCTGACCGGGGGCGGCCTCGGCGGGGAGCGGCTGGGCGGCGCCCGGCACGGGGTGCGGGTGTGGGTGCGGAAGGCCGTGCGGGGAAACGGGCTGTGTCGGTGCGGCCCCGCCGGTGGCCTGCGCGGGGATCGGCCGCCCGGAGCCCGCCTGGCCGGGGGTGCCGTGAGCCGTGGCCGGCAGGTTCGGCGTGCCCGCGGCAGGGAGGGGGTGGGTCACGGCGGCCTGCGGGGCGGGCTGACCCGGCGTGGACTGAGCCGGGATCGGCCGACCCGGGGCCGGCTGTTCCGGGGACACCGGTGCGGGGAGCGGCTGTGCGGCCGCGTCCTGGGCGCCGGGCTGACCGGTGGCACCGCCCTGGGGCGGTACGGCCGGGCCGGCCGCGGCGCCGGGAGCCATCGGGCCGACGGGACCGGGAGGGGTCGGCGTTGCGGGGCCGACCGGGGTCGCCGTATCTGCCGGAGCAGCCGGAGCGCCCGTACCGGCATCGGGACCTTCGGCAGTCCCCGCCGTGACGGAGGCATCCGTGGACTCAGCGGCACCGGACACCCCCGAGCCCACCGGCCCGGCGTCCCCCGGCTGGGCGGCCGCGCGGCGGCGTCGGCCGGTCGGTGCGGTCGTGGTCGGTGCGGTCGTCGGGTGGGGCTGGGGCGGCGTGTGGTCACCGGAGCCGTCGTGCGGCGCGTCGATGCGGCCGTGGGCGGCGAGGACGTCCGCGGGCACACCGGGACCCGGCACCGGCATGGGCATCGGCACCGGCATGGGCACGGCCTGCGCCGCCCCGGGCTGGGCCCCGGTGCCTGGCGCGTCAGGCCCGGCGACCGGAATGCCGGCCGGCGCGACGGGGCTTCCGGCCGACGCCTCGGGGGCGCCCGTGGGAGCGTCCGGCCCGGTGCCGGCCGGGCGGTCGACGTCGGCGGGCGGCAGGGCAAAGACGGTGCGCGGCGCGGCCTCCTGCGCGGCGGCGCGCTCCTGTGCGGCCGCGAGGGCACGGCGGCGTCGCCCGGTCGGCTGCGGGGCGTCGCCCGAGTCCGCCGCGTCCCCGGTGGCGGCGGGCAGTGCGGGCGGCAGGGCGTTCTGCTCGCCGTCGGCCGCGCGCCGGGCGCGCCGTCCGGTCGGCGCGGGTACGCCCTGCGGCGGCACGGTCCCGCCCAGCCCGGTGCCCACGGCCGCGGTCCCGGCGGCATGCTCGTCGGCGGTCATCACGGCGCCCTCGGCCGGGGAGCCCGTCGTGTCCGGCGTCGCGGCAGCGCGGCGTCGCCGCCCCGTGCCGCCACTGCCGGCCAGCTCCAGGGCCGCGCCCTCGGCCGGCGTCTCCTGCTGAGGCGGCGCGGCCGCACGCCGGCGGCGCCGCCCGGTACCGCCCGAGGCCTCGCTGGAGCCCGACGGCTCCTCAGCGGCGTCGAGTTCCAGGAACGCGTCGGTCGACGGACGCCGGGCCCGCCGCCGCCCGCCACCGGAGGTCTGACCGTCGGCGGGGAACTCCTCCGAACCTGGGGCGGTGGGCTGGGTGGCCCCGGCCGGGCCGGCCGTGACGGCTCCGGCGCCGCCGCCGAGCGGGACCTCGAGGACGTACGCGCTGCCGCTCATGCCCGGCACTTCGTGCGTCTGCAGCACGCCGCCGTGGGCGCGCACGATGCCGCGCACGATCGGCTCGTGCACCGGGTCGCCCCCGGCGTACGGTCCGCGCACCTCGATCCGCGCGACCTCGCCGCGCTGCGCCGCCGCGACGACGACGGTGTTGTCCATGTAACCGCCCGTCGACACGGGCGCGTTGCCGGTGGCGTCGACCCCGGCGACGTCCGCGACGAGATGCGCGAGCGCGGTCGCGAGCAGGTGCGGGTCGACCTCGGCCTCGATGGGCGGCGCGTGCACGGCGAACTGCACCCGGCCCGGACCGATCAGCTCGACGGCCCCGTCCACCCCGGAGGCGACGACGGCGTCGAGCATGACCTTCGTCCGCGTGATCTGCTGCCCCGCGGCGTCGAGCCGCTGGTAGCCGAGGACGTTGTCGATGAGGGTGGTGATGCGCGCGTAGCCGGCGCTGAGGTGGTGGAGCACCTGGTTGGCCTCGGGCCACAGTTGCCCGGCGTCGTCCGCGGCGAGCGCGGACAGCTCGCGGCGCAGCTCGTCCAGCGGTCCGCGCAGGGAGGTGCCCAGGAGGGTGGCCAGCTGGTCGTAGCGCGCGTTGAGCGCCTCGTAACGATCCTTCTCGCGCTCGCCGAGGGCGGCGTAGCGTTCCTCGCCGGCCGCCAGCTCCTCGGCGTGCTTCTCGCGCAGCTCCTCCAGCTCCGTGACGTGGCTCTGGCGCAGCGCGGTCAGGTCGGAGGCGTGCTCCTCGGAGAGCCGCTCCAGCTCCTCGGCGTGCGCCTTCTCCAGTGCCGCCTTCTCCTCGGCCAGGGCATCGTAGGGCCGCCGGTCGGTGAAGGTCATGACGGCGCCGACGAGCTGGTCGCCGTCGCGTACCGGCGCGGTGGTCAGGTCGACCGAGACCTTCTCCCCGCCCTTGGACCACAGCACCTGCCCGCGCACCCGGTGCTTGCGCCCGGAGCGCAGGGTGTCGGCGAGCGGGGAATCGTCGTACGGGAACGGCGTGCCGTCGGCGCGCGAGTGCAGCACGAGGTCGTGCAGTTCCTTGCCGCCGAGATCGCTGGCGCGGTAGCCGAGGATCTGCGCGGCGGCCGGGTTGACGAGCACGATCCGCCCGTCGGTGTCCGTGCCGACGACGCCCTCGGCGGCGGCGCGCAGGATCATCTCGGTCTGCCGCTGCGAGCGGGCCAGCTCGGCCTCGGTGTCGATGGTCCCGGACAGGTCGCGTACGACGAGCATCAGCAGCTCGTCGCCGGTGTAGCCGTAACCGTCGTAGGCCTGCTGGCCGTTCTCCAGATTCGCGCTGGTGACCTCGACCGGGAACTCGGTGCCGTCGGTGCGCCGGGCCATCATCCGCGTCGGCTTGGTCCGCGCCCGCGGGTCGATGTGGTCGGGCCGGCGCATCGAGCCGGGGATGAGCTTGGAGTCGAAGCCGGGCAGCAGATCGAGCAGCCCGCGCCCGACGAGGGCGGTGCCCGGGGTCTCGAACGCCTCCAGCGCGATGGTGTTGGCGTTGACCACGGTGCCGTTGGCGTTGACCAGCACCAACGCGTCGGGCAGCGCGTCCAGTATGGCTGCGAGGCGAGCAGCGCCTCGGGATGGCCTGCTGCTCACGAGACGCTTCCTCCCTGTTACCGCACCTTGCCGACCGCTTCGGCCATCTTGCCAACCGGCCCGCGGCGTGTCACGCCGGGGAGTCTACGGGGAGCCGTTGCGGCTGCGATGCCGGATGAGCGGGTTGCCCGGAGGTCCCGGCGGCGGCCTCGTCGCGGGCGGCCGCCGGGGCCTGTTCACGGCTGTGCCGGTCCCGTGTGCGTCCCGTACGACTCCTGCGGAAATCCCTCTTCTGTGTCCTGCGTCGGTCCCGCGCCTGTCCGGCCTCAGTCCCGCAGGTCGGGGAGCAGGGGCACGAAGCGGTCCCACCGCCCGATCTCGCACCCGTCGCCGCGGTCGAACCGCGCGTCGACCGGGCGCCCGGCCCAGGTGCCGGTCACATGGGCGGTGGCCGGCCCGCCGTACTGCATGGTGCACATGGTGCCCTCCGGCACGGGCGCGAAGGTCTCCTGGCCCCACCGGGTGTTGTGGTCCAGCGCCCGGCAGGCCCGGGCCGCGTGCGGATGGGTGCCGCCGTCCGGATGGCAGAACACCTCGTACGTCCCGTCGCGCCCCTGACCGGCGCCCTGGACGGTGACGACGAGGTGATCACCGCTGACGGGCCGGTCCTCGTCCCGCACGGGCGGCGGCATGAGCGAGCCGCCGCCGTTCTGGTCGTACGCGAGGGAGGGGGCCGCGGACAGCGAGCCGGCGGCGACGGTGACGGCGGTGAGGACGAGCAGGCGGCGCAGTACGCCGGGCATCGACTGGGTGACGTGTGTCATGACCTGCCTAACGCGTCCCGCGACGGGACGTTTCGCCGCACGGCAAGGGCTTTGCCCTCCGGCCCGACTGCCTAGTACCGTGGGAGCCGATTGGTGACACGACGCTCGACTGTGTCATCATCTGCACGCACCACTCGCGCTCGCGCGGGCGGCTGTGCTGGAGGCGTCGCCTAGTCCGGTCTATGGCGCCGCACTGCTAATGCGGTTTGGGCCTTAAAGCCCATCGAGGGTTCAAATCCCTCCGCCTCCGCGCTCGATCACCGAAGCCCCGGTCCACAAGGACCGGGGCTTCGTCGCTCCCCAGCGGTTCGCTCGCGGCCAGCCGATCATGCGAACTGGGCATTTTCGCAGGTCAGGCGGGGTATGCCTAACGGATTTCACATGTCGGCGGCAGTCATGTAATGTTCTTCCTGTCGCCGCGAGCGGGCCGAAAGGGCCGGGGCCGGGGGCAAAACAAAAGAACAAGCACTCGTAGCTTAACGGATAGAGCATCTGACTACGGATCAGAAGGTTGCAGGTTCGAATCCTGCCGAGTGCACACAGGTCAAAGGCCCCGGAGTGATCCGGGGCCTTCGGCGTTTCAGGGTCGTACAGCAGTGAAGTACAGCAACCCCATGACCCGCTACCGCCCATCGCGTCGGACAGCTTGCCGATCGCGCCCGCACTTCCTCCTCGCTCGCCTCGGCGTAGACCTCCATCGTCATGGCGATCTGGGAGTGCCGAAGGATTCGCTGGGCGACCTTCGGGTGCACTTAAGCGCGACCAGGAGCGAGCTGCACGTGTGCCGGGTGTTCCGGAGTGGGATCACGCGGACACCGGCGCGGCGAGCCCGGAGGGCGAACATCCGGGTGAGGTTCCCCGGCTCGATGGGGGTGCCGTAATTCGTGGTGAAGATCAGGTCGTGCGTCCCCTGCCACAGCTCACCAGCCGCTTTCCGGTCGCCGATGCCGGCAGCGGGAGGAAGTCGTCGGACTCCGCGGTCTTGGTCTCGCGGTGCAGGATCTGTCGCCCGGCCCGCTGGATCTGGTGGTCCACGTAGATCTCGCCCGTGTCGAACTCTACGGACTTCCAGGTAAGCCCCAGGACCTCCCCGCGTCGCAGGCCGAGGCAGAGCACGAGCATCCAGGCCGCGAGGAGGTGATCGTCGCGGGCGGCGCAGTCAGCGAGGAATCGGCCCGCTTCGGCGACCGACCAGGGCTTGATCCTTCGGCGCCTGGGCTTGGGGACCTTAACGAGAGAGGCGACGTTCTTGCCGATCTCCTCCTCGGTGACAGCGTGCGTGAGCGCGGCCCGGAGGGCGTCGCGGGCGGCCTGGACGACGCGCCGGGATGGGAAGGCTTCGCAGCATGCGCCGACTGCGCATCAGCGCTGTTGAGGGAGTCGACGCTTGGCGTCCTTGCCCTGGGCGCAGCACTGACAGGTCACGGCGAGCTTGTTGATCCACTCGCGCACGTCCCGGACGGTCAGCTTGTCGAGCCGCTTCGAGCCGAGGTGCGGATTGATGTAGAGCCGCACCGACCCCTCGTAGGACACGTATGTCAGGGGTGCGAGATTCGGCTTCACGATCTCGGCAAGGCACCCGGCTGCGCTCGCGCTCCGCCGGGCGCGATTCCCGGCTTCGCTGCGGGCGCCGCTCTTGCCTCCGGCCCGCTCCGCCCGCGCTGCGCCGACGCGCGCCCACGTGTGGATAGGACCGGTGGCCATGAGTCGATCACCGCATATCGCGGCCCCGGTCAGAACAACGCCTCCGGCGGGGGATCGGCCGGCACCGGATGGAGGGGGCGCCGTCGCCGACTGCGAGTCGGATGTGGCGTGCGCGGGGAGCTCCCATCCCGTCCACCGTCGACCCAGGCAAAGCCGAGCAGACGCGGCCCATGGCGTCCAGGTCGTTCGTACAGTGGCGCGCTCCACCTGGACGCCGCCTCGTGACCTGGGGCGTAGAGCCCGGTCCCCTACCCGACTCACGGATCTCGGGTCCCGAACCGGTGGATCGCCCCCGGGTGGACGGCTATACCGATGACCCGCCATTCTGAAAGCGGTGAACGGCGGGATAGCCGCACTTGTCAAGACCCCGCACGGCGGTTGACACCAGCGACTGACACCAACAAGTGCGAACAGCAGCGGTCGACGTCAGACCCCAATGGACGATCTGCCAAGGGGTGGAACCGGTTGGCCGACGTCGGCGGTCCCCGGTGATCGACCTGATAAGGATGTGGCCGAACCTCATAGCGCCGTGCCCCACTCGTGCCCGATGAAGCGGGAAATCACGGGGAACAGCGGGCAGCGACGGTAGCCGGACATGAGAGCGGCCCCCGACCGAGTCTCCCTAGTCAGGGGCCGTTCTCAACGCTCATCAAGCGGAGGCGGTGGGATTTGAACCCACGGTGACATCGCTGCCACGACGGTTTTCAAGACCGTTCCCTTAGGCCGCTCGGGCACGCCTCCCCGCGCCGCCTGGTGGGGCGGCGCGGGACAAGACTAACGGGTCGGCAGGCGCCGTGGGCGGGTCAGCTGTCGCCGACGCGGGAGCCCAGGGTCAGTTCGACCGTGTGGGACTTGCCGTCGCGCTGGTAGGTGATCGTCACCTTGTCGCCGGGCTGGTGGGTCCAGATCTCGCCGATCAGGGTGGGCCCGGAGTCGATCACGTGGTCGTCCAGCTTGGTGATCACGTCACCCGCCTTGAGGCCGGCCTTGGCGGCGGGACCGCCCGGCTCCACCGACGTGGAACCGCCGGCGCCCTGCGAGGTGATCGTCGCGCCGCCGCTGGACTCCTCCAGCGAGACCGACGCGCCGATCTTGGCGTACACCGGCTTGCCCGTCTTGATCAGCTGCTGTGCGACGTACTTCGCCTGGTTGATCGGGATGGCGAAGCCCAGGCCGATCGAGCCGGACTGGCCGGTGCCGCCGAGGCCGCCGCTGCCGGTGGACTGGATCGCGGAGTTGATGCCGATGACGTTGCCGCCCGCGTCCAGCAGCGGGCCGCCGGAGTTGCCCGGGTTGATCGAGGCGTCCGTCTGCAGGGCGCTCATGTACGACGCCTGGCTGCCGGAGCCGTCACTGGAGGCCACCGGGCGGTACTTGGCACTGATGATGCCGGTCGTCACCGTGTTGGACAGGCCGAAGGGCGCGCCGATCGCGATCGTCGCGTCGCCGACCGCGACCTGCTCGGAGTTGCCCAGCGGGAGCGGCTTGAGGTCCGACGGCGCGTTCTTGAGCTTGATGACGGCGACGTCGTAGCCCTGCGCGTGGCCCACCACCTCGGCGTCGTACTTCTTGCCGTTCGGGAAGGTCGCCGTCAGCTTGCCGCCGTTCACGGCGTCGGCCACGACGTGGTTGTTGGTGACGATGTGGCCCTGGGTGTCGAAGACGAACCCGGTGCCGGTGCCGCCCTCGCCGTTGGTGGACTCGGCCTGGATGGTGACGGTGCTCGGCAGCGCCTTGGCGGCCACGCCCGCGACCGTGCCGGGGTCGCGCTTGACGTCGCCGCCGCTGGTGGCCGCGGAGACCGTGGTGGATCCGGTGCTGTCGTTGTCCTTGGCCAGCGTGTAGCCGAGGCCGCCGCCCAGACCGCCTGCGACCAGGGCGGCCACCAGGATCGCGGCGAGCAGGCCGCCGCGGCCGGACTTCCGCTTCGGGGCGGGCTGCGGCGGGTACGGCGCACCCCAGCCGTGCCCGGCCGCCGCGTCACCGCCGCCGCTGCCGCCGGCGGCGTACGCCGGGGTGACGGGGGGCGGGGGCGGCCAGCCGGCGTCCGGGGCGGACGCGGTGGTGCCGGGATGCGGCGCGGCATCGGCGGGGGCCGCCACCGGTGCCGCCTGGGGGGCGTGCGCCGCGGGCTGGTCGGGCGACGCGGCGGTGCCCGCCGGCGGCTGCTCCGGGCGCGCCGGGACCGGGTTCGCCGGGGCGGGCGGCTGGGCGGAGGCTGCGGGAGATTCCACCGGCACGGGAGGTGCAGACGGGGCCGGGGGTACCTCAGTGCCCTCGTTCTCGGTGCTCACAGCTCTTCTCCTCGATCCACGGCTGTCGTTGTCGGTCACGGGTCACAGGTCACGGGTCACAGGCTTCGGGCACACGCGAAGCGCTGTGCGTGTGCATGTGCATTTGTATGCCGTCAGCTTTTCCCACGAGCCGTCAGGGGGCCGTAAGCGGTGGCTGTGGGTTCCCGGCAACCCTTTGACCACCCTTTATATAGGACCTGTCGGACTAAAGGTGTGTATCACCGATACGCTTACCGTGCTTTCACCGCGCCCGCGGTCCCCCGCCTACCCCGTCCCGGTGGCACCATGACGCGGTGACCCACGCACGACCGCACCCCATCCAAGTCGTCGCCCACCGCGGGGCTTCCGAGGACGCGCCGGAACACACGCTCGCCGCCTACCGCAAGGCCATCGAGGACGGCGCGGACGCCCTCGAGTGCGACGTCCGCCTGACCGCCGACGGGCACCTCGTCTGTGTGCACGACCGCCGCGTCAACCGTACGTCCAACGGCCGCGGCGCGGTCTCCGCCCTGGAGCTCGCCGACCTGGCCGCGCTGGACTTCGGCTCCTGGAAGACGCGCGACGCCTGGCGCGGGCGGGACGAGGAGCCGGACTGGGAGTTCCGGCCGGAAGACCGCGAGGCGACGTCCGTACTGACCCTCGAGCGGCTGCTGGAACTCGTCGCCGACGCCGGGCGGCGTGTGGAACTGGCCATCGAGACCAAGCACCCCACCCGCTGGGCCGGACAGGTCGAGGAGCGGCTGTTGCACCTGCTCAAGCGGTTCGGCCTGGACGGACCGGCCTCGCCCGAGGAGTCGCGGGTACGGGTGATGAGCTTCTCGGCGCGTTCGCTGCACCGCGTGCGTGCCGCCTCGCCGACGCTGCCGACGGTGTACCTGATGCAGTTCGTCTCACCGCGGTTGCGCGACGGGCGGCTGCCGGCGGGCGTGGGGATCGCCGGCCCCTCGATCCGGATCCTGCGTGCTCATCCCGGGTACGTGGAGCGGTGGAAGCAGGCCGGCCGGCACGTGCATGTGTGGACGGTCAACGAGCCGGAGGACGTGGAGCTGTGCGCCCGCCTCGGTGTGGACGCCATCATCACCAACCGCCCGCGCGCGGTGCTGGACCAACTGGGGCGTTGATCCGTCGCCCTGTCCGACGGCTGTCTGTCCCCTGTTTGACGGCTGTCACAGCGGCACACCTGCCTCTTGACCCTCATGCGCTTCCTGGCCCATCCTCACCTCTCGGCCACACCGAAGAAATCCAGCCACTTGACTACGGGGAGTGCTCCGGCGCGTTCGGTCCGTGTTCGACGGTGGTGAATGCGTCCATGGACGATGATTGGCCGGTTTCCGGTACAGGCCAATGGGGCAAACACACCGTGGCGTGGGGCGAAGGAGGTCTCGGGGGTGGCGTTGGTGGTGGCACAGGAGGTGCCCACGTCGTCGAGCATGGCCGTACCCCATGGCCCTGCGGGCGTGGGCAAGGCGCGGCACCGGATGCGTGACCAGTTGCGCAGCAGCGGTGTGGCGGAATCGGTCATCGACGATGCCGTACTGATCCTTTCGGAACTCTTGAGCAACGCGTGCAAACACGGCCGCCCCCTGGGCGACGCGCTCGCCGGCGACGGTGATGTGCGGGCCGCGTGGCGGGTGGACCCGAGCGGGCGGCTCCTGGTCGAGGTGACCGACGGCGGCGGACCGACCCGTCCGGCCCCGGCCACGCCCTCGGTGACCGCGCACGGCGGCCGCGGCCTGAACATCATCACCGCGCTCGCCGACGACTGGGGCGTGCGTGACGGCGTACGCGGCGAGGTCACGGTGTGGGTCGTCGTCCACGACGACGTGTACGACCCGGACGCGGGGCGCCGCCGCGAGGACTTCGCCACGCGCGTGGCCGCCCCGCGGGTGGCGGCGATGGCCGATCTCGACTTCGCGGATGTCTTCGACGACCTCGGCTGAGATACGACGACTCCGGGTGCGTGCGTCGCCGGCGGAGTCGGAGTCGTCCCCGACCGCGCACCGCGTCACCCTCAGAGCCATCCCCGACCGCGCACCGCGTCACCCCAGAGCCGTCCCGGACCGCGCACGCGTCACCCCCAGTCGTCCCCGACCGCGCATCGCGTTGTCCACAGGTCCGCGCGCGCCGCGTTGTCCACAGGTCGGCGCCGGTCATGGTGTGAACGGCTAGGCTCGCGCCGTACCAGACGAGCCGTATCCGGGAGACACCCATCATGGCCAAGAAGCGACCCCAGACGAAGGCCGCGAGCCCTCAGCTGAGCGACGGAGAGATCCCGGTTGTCGGCGCCCGCGAGCCCTGCCCCTGCGGCAGCGGCCGGCGCTACAAGGCCTGCCACGGCCGGGCCGCCGCGCATGCGGTGACCGAGCTGGTGCAGCGCCCGTTCGAGGGGCTGCCCGGCGAGTGCGACTGGGTGGCGCTGCGTGAACTGGTCCCGGCGGCCACCGTCCGGCTGCCGCTGAAGGAGGCCCTGCCCGAGGGTGTCCCGTCGGTCACGCTGGTCACCGTGCTGCCGATGGCCTGGCCCGCGCTGCGCCGCGACGACGGGTCGGTCCTGCTCGGCCTGCAGAACGAGACGGCGTCCGGCGACATCAGCCGTGATCTGGCCGACACGCTGCTGCGTGCCCTCCAGGCGGAGCCGGGCACGCCGGTGCAGGGCCGCCGCGCCCCGGCCGACGGACCGCGGCTGCAGGACGTGCTCGACGCGAACGGCGCGTTCGAGCCGGTGGTGCACAGCGGCTTCGAGTTCTGGGTGCCGGACGCGGAGAACGCCACGCCGGAGGTCGCCGCCTCGCTGGAGCGGGCGAACGCCGCGGCGATCCCGACCGTGCGGCTGACCGGTGTGGACGCGGCGTACTGGTGCGAGACCCCGGACAAGAACCACCTGCGCTGGGTCATGCCGCACCCCGAGGAGCGGCTTCTGGACGCGCTGGCGCGGCTGCACGCGGCGGGCGGTTCCAGCCTCGGTGAGGGCACACGTCTGGTCGGTTCCTTTCGCGCTCACGGTCTGACCGTGCCGGTGTGGGACCTGCCGTCGTCGGTCACCGCGGCGGACGTGGAGAAGCCGGCCGCCGAGTTCGCCGAGCGCCTGGCCGAGGCGCTGGCGGTGCAGGAGCCGCTGACCGCGCAGGAGCGCCGGGCCCGTGGCGGACTCACCAACCGGCAGGTCACGCTCAGTTGACGCCTTCACCCCGGCAGGGGTGACAGCCGTCACAGCGTGCGGGGGCGGCGGGGCCTTACGGATGTCCGATTGGCCCGGTCGCAGCCCATCGGCGCGTGTCCGAATACGCCAGGGAAACTCGAGATCGAATTTGCTTGGGGCCGATCTCTTGTTACGGTCTGAGTAGCCCGGTTGCTGGTGCATCCCCCGTCGCCAGCAACCGGGTCTTTTCATACGCGACGCCGTGCATCGTCCGGCGTCGGCCCTCAACTCCCCGTTTCCTGGGGCGAGTTGCTCCCGGTCCGCAGCAGCAGCGACCCGCCTCCCCCCGCGCGCGCGAATTCCGCGATCGCCGTGTAGGCGTCCGGTGCGCCGCGGGTCGGCTCCCGGGGCGTCTCGCAGGTTCCCGGCTCGTCCTCGGCGCCCACCGGGCAGCGCAGTTGCACCGTGCGACCGCCGGGCCCCATCAGGCTCAGCACCGACTCCAGCGCCCGGCCGGTGGTGTTGCGGTAGTAGGTGCGCGCCCAGGTCTGCGCACCCTGCGTCAGCACACAGGTCTGGGCCTCGATGCCGTCGGGAGACGTGACCTCGGGGCCGCAGCGGGCGGCAGTCGCCAGCCCGAGGCCCAGCAGGAGCGGGGACCGGGTGGGCGTGGCGGGAGGCGACTGCCGCTCGGCGGCACCGACGCCGCCGTGAGCGGAGGAGCCGGCCAGAGCGGAGGAGCCGGCCCGAGCGGAAGAGCCGGCACCGCCCACGGCACGGGCACCGGTCGCTTTCTCGTCGTCGTAGGTGGCACCGGCGTACGACGGAGACCGTACGACCGAGTGGTCCGCGTCGCCCACGCCGCCCGCGGACGCCACGGCCAGCGGCAGGGCGACCGCACACACCACGACGCCCGCGAGGGCTGCAAGGCGGAGGTTCATGAAAGGGACGATAACGACACCGGGCAGGCGCACGGATCCGGTCGCGTCCGACACCCCTACAACTCGGGCGCGCTCACACCCGTACGAGTGAGGGCGTCGACCACCGCGTCCACCACGGCCTCGACGTCCGGCACCCAGGGGGAGGCCGAGCCGGGCAGCGGGGCGCGCTCCCAGCGGACGGGGCCGCGGCCGGTCTCGGAGGGCGGCAGGGTGATGTAGCCGCCCTCACCGTGGAAGCGCAGCGAGCCGGGCACGAAGTCCTTGGCGTACAGCAGGTCGCCCAACTGTTCCAGGGAATAAGGGCGGACGAGGATCGACCAGCGGGTGTCGGAGGCGACCACCGGGCCCAGGCGCATGCCGTCGCGGTCGAGCGCGGCGAGCGCGCGGGCGGCCGGCAGGGCGGGCAGGCTCACCGCGCAGGGCGCGCTGCCGCCGGTGGCGAGGACGATCGGCGCGGTCGGCCGGTTGGTCCACCACCAGCGCACCATGCGCTCGTCGGTGGTGGCCGCGAGCAGGCCGGGGTCGAAGGGGTGGGCGCCGGGCACCGTGCACTCCGGGTCGGGGCAGGCGCAGCGGGAGCGCCCCTCGGGGTCGGCCGCCACACCGGGCAGCACGGGCCACCCCCACTGGGTGGCGAACGTCAGGGCCGCGCCGATCAACTCAGACCTCCCGCCCTTTTGCCGGGACAGGAGCCTGCGTCGCCTTCCGGGGATCTCGCGCATGAGCGCTCGTTCCTTTCCGTTGCACGCCTGGCAACACCGAGGACCTTGTCACACCATGTGTCGATCTCTGCACTGTGCGTATCGCGTATCTGCTGGCGCATCACACCCCGGCCTGACGCGCGGGGAACCCCTCTGGGCCGAGCTTCGGCGGCTTTCGTGCGGCCGCTGACGTCCATACCGCGTTCAGCACAAGCATGGGCGTGGCGTGGGGTGGCGAAGTATGGCGTTTGCCGTCTCGCGTCTTTCGCTTCGCCTCCGCCACGGGAGGATGGGGCTGGGTCGTCGGTGGCTAAGACGCCCGGTCCGGACACCAGGTTCCGGGTGGTCCCCACCACCCCGGCCCATACCGAGTACGTACCCATCGCGACCGCTGTGACGCTCCGTGGAGCAAGCCCAGTCGACCGCAATCAACCGATACCTAAGGCAGTTTTCAGCCAACTTCTCTATTACGCAAGGGGTTACCGACAGGAGCCCCGCAAAGCCCCTGAACACCAAGGACACCAGGAATCCCGGCAGGACAATGCTGGACATCCCCTCACGAGTGCGTGTACATGTGGAGACACTGCTAGCGGCGCAGAAGACATGGGGGTTTGCGATGCTTTTCAGCAGTACGCACCGGTCGGAAAGCCGGCTGCCATGAACGCCCCTCATCCTCAGAAAGTGGCTGGAATCGATGCAGCGGTTCCCGCCCCCGCGCACACTGCCGCGCCCGCCGCCACGGGCACCGCACCGGTGCCTGCGCCGCACCCCCCCGGCGCCCTGCTCCAGGACCGGCTCGCCGGCTGGGTCTCGGATCTCACGACCCTGCACGAACTCACCGAGCGCCTGGCCCGCACGGACAACCTGAACGACGCCCTGCAGGAACTGCTGCGCGCCGGAGCCGCCCTGGTCGGCGCCCGGCGCGGACTCGTCGTCCTCGAACCGGCCGACGAGCGGGGCCCCGATACCACCATCGGGCTGGGTCTCGGACGCGCCGATCTCGGCCACATCGAGACCGTGCCGCGCAGCGCCACCTCCTTCGGCCGCATCCTCGACGGACTGCCCGGCGGCGACCATGAGATCACCGAGCCCGACCTGTTCGCCGGGGACGGTCTCGACCCCCGCCACCGCGAGGTCGCCGCCCGCCTCGGATACGCCGCCAGCTACGCCCTCCCCCTGTCCGCCGACGCCGGCGGCCGTCTCGGTGCCGCCGTCTGGCTGTACGACGAGCCGGCCGAACCGGTCGAGCGCCAGCGCCATCTGATCGGCCTGTACGCCCGCTACGCCGCCGAACACCTCGCCCGGCTGCTGGAGGTGGAGCGCACGCGCGCGTGCATGGCGACCATCGCCGAGGAACTGCTGCCCTCCCGGCTCCCCCGCGTCGCCGGTGTCCAGCTCGCCGCCCGGCACCGCACCGGCCCGCGCGGCGGCGGCGACTGGTACGACGCGCTGCCGCTGCCGGACGCCGCCCTGGGCCTCGCGGTCGGCGCGGTCACCGGCTCCGGACCGAGCGCCGT
Organism: Streptomyces sp. NPDC049915; assembly: GCF_040656475.1. Lineage (NCBI taxonomy): Bacteria > Bacillati > Actinomycetota > Actinomycetes > Kitasatosporales > Streptomycetaceae > Streptomyces > Streptomyces sp. NPDC049915. The sequence goes on along the minus strand of NZ_JBFAMH010000009.1, from coordinate 293,774 downwards.
CGCCGCGATGGGCCGGCTGCGGGCGTCCCTGCGGGCGTACGCCGTGATGGAGGGTGAGGACCCGGTCGCCGTCCTGTCCGACCTGGAGCTGCTGCTGCGGCTCACCGAGCCCGCCCGCTCCGCCACCGCGCTGTTCGCGTACTGCGAGCCCGCCCTGCGCAAGATCACCCTCGCCGGGGCCGGGCACTGCCCGCCGCTGCTGGTCGGCCAGCGGCGCACCGAGTTCGCCGAGACGTCCGTCTCCGCGCCGCTCGGCATGCTCGCCTGCTGGGAGGCGCCCAGCGTGGAGCTGCAGGCCGATCCCGGAGAGACGGTGCTGCTCTACACCGACGGTCTGCTGCACCGTACCGGCGACCCGGTCGACCGTGCCTTCGCCCGGCTGCACGCGGCCGCCGCCGGGGTCCCGCGCTCGCTGCGGCACGATCCGGACGCCCTCGTGGACCACGTGCTGCGGACCGTCCTGCCGGACGGGCTGGACGCGGTCGATTCGGAGGAGGACGTGGTCCTGCTGGCGGCTCGTTTCGAGTAGGTCACCTCCTGTAATGGGTCATAGCACCCTGGGCCCCCTTCTTCGCGACCGTACGATGGTGGGGGTCCAGTGCCGTACCCAAGGAGGATGACCGTGGCGGAGGAGCTTCCGGAGACCCCGGAGACCGACGAGCCGATCAAGCAGCGGAAGAACGGCCTCTACCCGGGCGTCTCCGACGAGCTGGCCGAGAACATGAAGACCGGCTGGGCCGACACCGAGCTGCACGACCTGCGGCCGATCGCCCAGGCCGCCGAGACCGCCGCGCGCCGCGCGAAGCTGTCCGCCCGTTTCCCCGGCGAGCGCCTCGTCGTCCCCGCGGGCAACCTGAAGGTCCGCTCCAACGACACGGACTACCCCTTCCGCGCGTCCGTCGAGTACGCCTACCTCACCGGCAACCAGACCGAGGACGGCGTCCTGGTCCTGGAGCCCCGCGGTGAGGGCCACGAGGCGACGCTCTACCTGCTGCCCCGCTCCGACCGCGAGAACGGCGAGTTCTGGCTCTCCGGCCAGGGCGAGCTGTGGGTCGGCCGCCGCCACTCCCTGACGGAGTCCGAGAAGCTGTACGGCATCCCGGTCGCCGACGTCCGCGAGCTGGCCGACGCGCTGCGCGAGGCCACCGGCCCGGTCCGCGTCGTCCGCGGCCACGACGCCGGCATCGAGGAGGCGCTGACCGACAAGGTCACCGCCGAGCGCGACGAAGAACTGCGCGTCTTCCTCTCCGAGGCCCGCCTGGTCAAGGACGACTTCGAGATCGGCGAGCTGCAGAAGGCCGTCGACTCGACGGTCCGCGGCTTCGAGGACGTCGTCAAGGTCCTCGACAAGGCGGAGGCCACCAGCGAGCGCTACATCGAGGGCACGTTCTTCCTGCGCGCCCGCGTCGAGGGCAACGACGTCGGCTACGGCACCATCGCCGCGGCCGGCCCGCACGCCTGCACCCTGCACTGGGTGCGCAACGACGGCCCGGTCCGCTCCGGTGACCTGCTCCTGCTGGACGCCGGTGTGGAGACGCACACGTACTACACCGCCGACGTCACCCGCACGCTGCCGGTCGACGGCCGCTTCTCGGAGCTTCAGAAGAAGATCTACGACGCCGTGTACGAGGCCCAGGAGGCCGGCATCGCGGCGGTCAAGCCGGGCGCCAAGTTCCGCGACTTCCATGACGCCGCGCAGCGTGTGCTCACCGAGAAGCTCGTCGAGTGGGGTCTGGTGGAAGGCCCTGTGGAGCGCGTGCTGGAGCTCGGCCTGCAGCGCCGCTGGACCCTGCACGGCACCGGTCACATGCTCGGCATGGACGTCCACGACTGCGCCGCCGCCCGCACCGAGGCCTACGTCGACGGCACACTGGAGCCCGGCATGGTCCTCACCGTCGAGCCGGGTCTGTACTTCCAGGCCGACGACCTGACGGTGCCTCAGGAGTACCGCGGCATCGGCGTCCGTATCGAGGACGACATCCTGGTCACCGAGGACGGCAACCGGAACCTCTCCGCCGCGCTGCCGCGCCGCTCGGACGAGGTGGAGTCCTGGATGGCGCAGCTCAAGGGCTAGGCGCCCCTGCTCAACCCCTTCGCCGGGGCCCGTGGCCGGTGCGGTACCGCCACGGGCCCCGGCGCGTGTTCGCTTCGGCGGGGCATCGCAATGGCTGGTTGGCGCGGGTCGCCAGCCGCTAGCCTGGGTGTCCGCACTGCCGCGGGGGCACGGGGGGCACCTCTCTGCCAAGGGCCTCTTTCGGCAGGTCCCTGCATCCATGAGGTGAGACATGCTGGAACTCGCCGACCCCGCGCTCGAACCGCGGGAACTGGTTCTTCTGCCCGACGAAGCGTTACGTGGCGAACCGGGTGAGGGGGCATCGCCCCCACTGGCCGGGCGCATCCTCGTCGGCGGGCCGCATGTCCTGCAGCTGACGCCCGCCGAACTCGGCACCGATCCCGAGCTCGCCCGCTTCGCGCAGGCGGAGGCCGGGCTCTCGGCGTACTACCTCATCCGGCTCGCGGTCACGTTTGCACCGCAGCCTCGGCGGCCCCGGCTCGAATTCGCGCATGTGGCGCTGGAGCTCTCGGCCAAACCCGCCGACCCTGCCCCCCGGGTCCACGCGATGGATCCCGTGCGCGTGACGGATCCGGTGCAGACCAGCAGGACTCTGCGCCTGGGCCCCCAGCTGTCCCTCATGGGGACCGACGCCTCGCTCGGGGAGCTCGAACGCAGCGTCGCCTTCACCGCGCACCACCCGCTGGTCGAAGCGCTCGGCCTTTACAGCAACGCACCCGCCTGGGAATTCCGGCGCACTCCGGCGCACGAGCTGTCCGGATGCCATCCGCTCAGACTGATCGTCCGCGCACCCGCCGATGCCGTCACCGAGGTCTCCGTCACGGTCAGTGCCGGTGCCAAGATCCCGCTGCTTCGCCGTTTCACCCGTCGGCTGCCGAACCCGCTCCGGCTGGAGACCACGCTGTGAGCGCCGGGGCGGAGCAGGTGGCCGGTCACCCGCAAGCGCCGGCCGAAACCGACCATGAGCCCCTCACCCCGGCGGAGATACAGGCGCTGGTTTCGGTCTACAACACTCCGTCGCGCGCCGAGGTGCTGTTACGCAGTGCCGGTTATCCGGCCGCAGCCCTGCCCTACGCGCCGGCCACTCTGTCCGAGTACTGGGAGCAGGTCTCCCTCCAACTGACCGCCGGTGTCATGGCCCGGGGTCGCAGCGCGATTCTGGACAAGGCCCGCGAGCGGCACCCGTACAACCCGGTCTTCAGCGCCGCCGGCCCCGCGCACACCCGTGCCGCGAGGCCACTGCGGAACTCGGAGGCGTCGGAGCGTCTGCGGGTGATGGTGCTCGGGGCCGAACCGGCACGGCGGGGCACGGTCCGGGCCGCCGCCGAGCTCAGGGAGATCCAGGCCGCCGCGCCGGATCGGCTGCAGATCCTGGTCCGTCCCGCCGCCACGGCCGACGACCTGGCCGACATCCGCCGGCAGCGGCCCGACATCCTGCACCTGGCCTGCCACGGCGCGGGCGGTGCGCTGCTGCTGGAGGACGCCGACGGCGAGGCGCACATCCTGCCGGCGGCCGACCTCGTGGCGACGCTGCGACTCGCCACCGACAACCACGGGCTGCACCTGCACGCCCTGCTGCTGCGGTCGTGCGACAGCGCGGAGATCGCCGACCTGTTCACCGGGGTCGCGGACGTGGTGATCGCGCACCGGGGCCCTCTCGACGCAGACTGCTCCACCCTGTTCGCCTCGGCCTTCTACCGGGAGCTGGCCGCGCACCCGGCCCCGCCGACCCCGGCCATGCTGGACGCCGTCGCCCACACGGCGGCGCAGGACGTGGTCAACCGGGCCGGCCTGTGCCGGTCGCTGCGCAGTGACCTGATCGTCCTGCCCCGTACGCCCGAGCCGTCCGAGGCCCAGGAGGCGAAGTGACCCTTTCCCCTGCATCGGAGCCACAGCAGCCGGCCACCGAGCCCGGCACGGCCTGGTCCCTTCCGGATGAGGACTGGCAGCAGCTCCTCGACGTGCTCTGCCGCCAATACGGCACGGACGACCGGCGGCGCGCGCTGGCCGATGAGCTCAAGTTCCCGTCCGGGGAACTGCCCGCCTCCAGCAAGGGGGCACGGGACTTCTGGGAGGAGTTCCGGCGCAACGCCGAGGACGGGGTGGTCCCCTGGGGATGGCGTCACGTCGCAGTGGCCATCTCGCGGCGGCTGCCGCACAACAAGGTCATCCAGAATCTGCTCGCCGCCCACGGGGGCCTGCCGGGCGACCCGCCTGCCGACCCGCCCGGCGACCCACAGGAGGCGACCGCCGTCCCCTCCGCGCCCTCCTCCGACGTGCTCGTCATTCCCTCGCAAGCGGTGCTCTCCCCGGACGCGCCGCCCCCCGTGGTCGTGACGGTGCCCGCGCAGCCGACGTCCTCCCCGTCCGACCTCACCGGCCGGCTGCCCGAGGCGTCGGGCTACGGCGACCTGCTCCCAGGGCTCGGCCTGGCCGAGCGCCGGGAGGCCTTCCTGGGGTTGTGGGAGGAGAAGCTGGGGCCCTGGGGGAAGCTCGACGCGTTCCAGCAGGAGCTGATCCGGGTCTGCCGACGGATCATCGAGCGCCGGGGTGTCGCCCTGGTGTACGCGGTGACCAACAGCGGCAAGACCACGGTGGCGCGGGCCGGGATGACGATGGCGCTCCATGACGGAAACTCGGCGATCATGCTGCTGCCCACCAAGGCGCTGGTGGCGCAGGAGGAAGCCGAGTGGCAGGGCTGGCTGGGCAGCCGCGGACCGCTCGACAAGCTGCTGGTCTACGGGGTGTCGCGGGACTACCCCGAGAGCGACCGCCCCGTCGGCAGCGGCCGCTTCAGCGTCGCCGTGGCCATCTACGAGAAGCTCGGCGTGTACTTGGTCAACGGGCTGAGCCCCCTGGCCAGGACCGGCCTCGTGGTCGTCGACGAACTGCAGATGCTCGCCGAGAACAGCGACCGCGCAGCCAAACTGGAGGCCCTGCTGACGCTGATCAAGCTGCGCATCGACGAGGACCAGCCCGCGCTGCTCGGCCTGTCAGCCGCGCTCACGCCGGAAGCGGGCAAGACGCTGGAGCGGTGGCTGGGGGCGGGCCGCCCCACGTTCACCCCCACCAGCAACGACCGCCCCGTCCCCCTCGACACCTACGTCGTCGACCAGCGGACCTGGCTGGTGCAGCGCGACGCCCATCTGCTCAGCATGCCCGGCAGCAGACAGGTAATCGAGCCCGAGCCCGAAGCGTATGAGCAGCATTCCCTGCACGAATTGCGCGAGAAGTACGCCCAGGCGCTGTCGAAGGGGCTCAACGGGCTGCAGGGCCTGTCCACGGCGGAGCTCGCCGCCACCCTGGTGCTGAGCATCCTCAAACAGAACGAGGCCCGGCGGATCATCTGCTTCGTGCCGACGCGCACGGCCGCCGACCAACTGGCCGAGGGCATCCGCAAGGTCCTCGACCAGGCCGGCCACCGGCCGCAGGGCGGATCGCCGTGGCTGAACGGGCGCTACAGCAGCACCTTGTCGGCGGCGCGGGACACGGCCAACTCGCTGTACTCACGGCTGCGCAACTCCGACATCCCCGGGCACGAGCTGGTCATCCGCGGGCTGCGGACGGGAGTCGCCTCCCACTCGGCGGCCCTGGCCCCGTCCATGCGCCGCATGCTGGAGGAGGAGTTCCGCGCGGACGACGGGCTGCTGCGCGTGCTGGTCGCCACCGACACCCTGGCGGTGGGGCTCAACCTGCCCGCCGACACGGTGATCGCCACCAGCATCGCCGGCTTGACCGGCGGCGGCTCGGAACGCACCCGGCAGCTGCTGCCGCCCTCGGACCTCGACAACAAGGGCGGCCGCGCAGGACGCCGCGGCAAGACCAGCGCCGAACGCGGGCAGTTCTACATCCTTGTCCCCTCGGACCGCGAACTTCAGCTGATCGACGGCCTGACGACCACAGACATCACCGAACTGTCCACGGTGAAGGGCGTGTTCCAGAGGTACGTCAAGAGCACCTCCCGCTCGCTGACCATCCGGTCCAAGTACCGTGACACCGTGGCCATCAGCGGGCTCGTCCTGCAGGTGCTCTGCCAGGACAACCGCATGCTCACCCGTCAGAAGTGGCTCCACCGGGTGCGTGCGATCCTGGCCAACCTGCTCATCAGTTACGAGCCCGACCGCCCGCCGCTGCCCGAGGCCGAGGAGGTACTGGCCGAGCTCCAGAGGCGTGACCTGATCCAGGAGGAAAGCCTGAGCCGGCGTCCCGGCGCGGGCAAGAGCCTGACCCTTACCCCGGTCGGTCACGCGGTGGGACGCTCCGGCCTGGAACTGGACGACTCTCCCGAACTGCAAAAGCTCGCCGACCGCGCGCGCAGCGGCTCGGGCACGCTCGATGTTCTGTGGCACGCCTGCCGTGCCCGCTCCATCCGTCAGGTGACGGCCTGGGTGGCGCTGCCGGGCAAGGGCAACAGCCGGCACATGCCGTCCCTGAAGGGGGCGGTGCTCACCATGGCGATGGCACACTGCTCGGAGTCGGAGCAGCAGCGCCAGAGCTGCGCGGACTGGGTGGCCGCCGAGGGTGTGGCCATGCCCGACCGGCTGCGGAGCGCCCTCAACTCCCAGGTCTCCGAGGAGCTGCGGAGCCTCCTGGAGTGCGACGAGGAGACCGCCCCGCTCGACGAGGTCAACGCCCTGCTGCGGGCCCTGGTCGCCCACGAGTGGATGCACGGGGTGCCGTTCGCCGAGATGCAGCAGCGGTTCTCCGGCGCCATCCGGTCGGAGGAGGCACCCGACAAGGTGCACGCGAAGTCGCCCTCACTGTCGCTGTACTACTCCGACGTCGAGCAGCTGTGTGAGCAGATGGCCGGATATCTGCGGGCGGCCGCGGAGATCAGTGTCACCGACGACGGAGTCGACCACTCCGGCCGTATGCAGCTGATCGCGCAGCAGGTGGAGTCGGGACTGCCGGCCTGGCTGGCGAAGGTGTCCAAAATGCGCATCCCGGCCCTGCACCGGGAACGGCTCGCCAAGCTCGCGGACCTGCCGGAGGAGGACCAGCCCTCACCGCCGTCCCGGCTGGTGGACACCGGGCCGCTGCTGGAGGGGCTGACCGGGGAGGAGCGAGAGGACGCCAGACGGATCATCGACAACCGGCTGGAACAGGAGCGGGAGCACCGCGAACGGCTCACGCGGGAATGGGCGATCGTGGTCGTCCCGAATGGCGAGGGCCTGATCTTCGACGATCTGTCCACCGAGCTGGAGAACGCGGACGGGCCCGCGCCCTACCTGGCGACCCTGTGCAAGCTGGTCAGGTGCCTCGGCCTGTATCCCACCGAACCGGAGCAGCAGGGTGACTTCGTCTTCTCCCGGTGGTGCACGGAGGACGGTGACGACTCCGTGCCGCTCACGGTCCGGGTGCCGGTCTCCGAACTCACCAGTGGCATGGTCACGGACGCGGCTCAGGAGAGCAGCCTGGTCGTGGTCCGGGACCGCCGACCGGGTGCCCTCGGCGTGCTCGGCGCCCAGGGCGCGCGCGCCCGTTTCCTGGAACCGGACCATCTGCTGTCGGTGCTCGCCCACCTGGTGAAGAGCCGGGTGCAGGTGCCCGGGCGGGAGGTCCTGGCGGAACTGAGGAGGATTCGGGTCTCCTCGATGGGGACCGGCAACTGGGCCGTGCAGCCCAGCCCGGTCAAGGAGGAGTCGTCGTGAGGCGTCGCCCCGGCGGGCTCGTCCCGGCCGGGGCAGTCCTGGCTGAGGCGGTCCTAGCCGGGGGACCTGGCCGGTGTCGCCTTGGCCGGGCCGTCTGGTCCAGGGCTGTCACACGGTGAGCAGTGCCGGGTCCCGGCGCCATTTCAGGATCTTGTCGAAGCTCACCACCGCGCCGCCGCGGCCGGGTTTGTTACCGACGTGGACGTGGTCGGCGAGTTCGCGGATGAGGAACAGGCCCCGGCCGCTCTCGGCGTCGTCGTGCGCGGGGCGGGACCGGTCGGCGGCGGTGAAGCCCGGGCCGGCGTCGGCGACCTCGATGCGGCACATCTCCCCGTCGAGGTAGGCGGTGACGCGGTAGGCCTCCGAGGAGGCGCCGCGGCCTCGGTGCCCGCCGTGCTCGACGGCGTTGGCGCAGGCCTCGCTCAGGGCGACGGACAGGTCGTAGGAGATGTCGGGGTCGACGCCCGCCGTCTCCATCGCGCCGAGCAGCAGGCGCCGAGCCAGGGGGACGCTGGCAGCTTCGCGCCGCAGATGGAGTGACCACCAGATGCTCATGCTCCAGCCTCCTGGCCGCGGCTCGACATACCGTTACGTATTGCCGCCCCAGCCGGGAAGTACGCCACGAATTGACGTGATGCCGCCCATATGGGCGATGCGCGGACGACGGCAATCGGTGTATGTGGGACCCGAGTGCGCATTCGGCATCTTGCGGACCTGCCGTATGGCGGCGGTAAGAGCAGTGCGATGATGGGGCCCGCCATGACTGCCCCCCACCCGCGCTCAGTGCGCGCCGGACGTGACGTCCGGCTTCTGCGGGCCGCGGTGTTCGCCGCGGTCTGCGTCGTGCTGGCCGCCGGTGGGCACGCGCTCGCGTCCTGCGCCACGGTCCCGCTGTGGACGCTGGGCGCGGGTTTCCTCGGGGTGTTCCTCGTCGCGGCGGCACTGGCCGGCCGGGAGCGTTCCCTGTGGGGCATCGCCGCGCTGCTCGCAGCCGGGCAGACCGTGCTGCACACGCTGTTCGGGCTGGGCCAGCACGCGGCCACGACCACCCCGGCGGCCTCGGACGCCTCCGTGGTGGCACAGGCCGCGCGGCTGGTGTGCGGCGCCGGGGCGGCCCCGCTCAGCCCCCTCCAGGCCCAGCGGATCCTCGCGACCGCGCGCGTCCAGGGCACTCCGGCGCATCATCCGGCCGACGCCCTGTCCACCGCCGCGGGCTCCCCCGCCGCCCTGCTGCCGTCGCTGCCGATGCTGCTCGGGCACGTCCTCGCGGCGCTCGCCGCGGGCTGGCTGCTGCGCCGCGGCGACACCGCCCTGCTGCGGAGCATGGAACTGGCCGCGCTGTCGGCGCACGAGGTCGCGGAAGGGGCGCTCATCCGGTCGCTGCGCGCGGCGCTCGCGCTGGTGCGCGCCCTGCTCGCCGGGCTGCCGACGGCGCCCGCCACAGGTCCGCGTCCGGCGCGCACCGCGCTGTTCGCGCCGCCGGCCCCGCACACCACCGCACTCCAGCACTCGGTGATCCGGCGCGGCCCGCCGGCCACCGGATTCGCCCTCGCCGCCTAGCGCGACGCGACCGCCACTCCACGAGAGAACGAGAGGCTGGCGCCGTCGTGCGGCGCAACACGCACGCGTGCGCGTGCGTATCCCTCTTCATCACCGGTCGGTCCTTCGATCCACCGGACTCACTCGAAGTGGAGTGCACCCTTCCATGAAGGTTTCCCGTGCAGCCGTCCCCGTCGTTCTCGCCGTGGCCGGTCTGACCGCCCTGTCGACGCCGGCCTTCGCGCATGTCTCCGTGCAGCCCGAGGGCGCCGCCGCCAAGGGCGGCTACGCCGTCGTCGACTTCAAGGTGCCCAACGAGCGGGACAACGCCTCGACCACCAAGGTCGAGGTCAACCTGCCCGCCGACCACCCGCTGGCCTCGGTGGCGCCGCAGGCGATCCCGGGCTGGAAGATCGACGTCGCCAAGGCGAAGCTGGCCAAGCCGCTCACGATGCACGGCGAGAAGATCACCGAGGCGGTCTCCAAGGTCACCTGGACCGCCGAGGGCGAGGGCATCAAGCCGGGCTACTTCCAGAAGTTCCCGCTCTCCGTCGGCCAGCTGCCCGAGGACACCGACAAGCTCGTCTTCAAGGCGATCCAGACGTACTCCAACAAGGAGGTCGTGCGCTGGATCGAGGTGCCGCAGGACGGCGGGGCCGAGCCCGAGAACCCCGCCCCGGTCCTCACGTTGTCCGCCGCCTCGGACGACCACCACGGCACGTCCGGTGCCTCCAACGCCTCCGACGACAGCGCCTCGAGCGCAGAGAAGACCGCCGCCGGGACACAGGCGTCCGACGGCCACGACACCGACACCACCGCCCGCCTGCTGGGCATCGTGGGCATCGTCGTCGGCGCGGCGGGTGTGGCGTACGGCGTGTTCGCCGGCCGCCGCCGCACCACCGCCTGACCTCCGCCCGTCCGTGACGTGCGCGGGAGCCGTACCGCGGCTCCCGCGCGCGCCCGGTGATCGACCTTTTGGGATCCCTCTCCATGCGCACCAAGACCTTCGCGGCGGCCGCCCTCCTCGCCGCCGCCGCACTGACCCTGACCGCCTGCGGCGGCGGTGACGACAGCTCCGGTCCCGTCTCCGTCGTCTCCGAGGAGGCCGGCTCGGGCAAGGCAGGCACCGTCCTCGACCAGCCGTTCGAGAAGCCGGACCTGGTCCTGACCGACACCCACGGCAAGACGTACGACCTCCGCAAGGAGACCGCGGGCCGGCCGACGCTGATCTACTTCGGCTACACGCACTGCCCGGACGTGTGCCCGCTGACGATGAACAACATCGCCGTCGCCAAGAAGCAGCTGCCCAAGGCCGAGCAGGACAAGCTGCGGGTCGTGTTCGTCACCACCGACCCCGGCCGTGACACCCCGGCCGAGCTGGGCAAGTGGCTGAACGGCATCGACAGCCAGTTCGTCGGCCTGAGCGGGAACTTCGCCACCGTCCAGGCGGGCGCCCGCACCCTCGGCATCTCCATCGAGCCGACGAAGAAGGACAAGAACGGCAAGCTCGTCTCGGTGCACGGCACCCAGGTCTTCGCCTTCTCCCCGAAGACCGACCGCGGCTATCTGTACTACGGCGAGGACACCACCGTCGACGACTACACCAAGGACCTGCCCAAGATCATCAAGGGGGAGAACCCGTGAGGGCCTGCGCCGCGGGTGCCGCCGCGCTGACCGGCGCCCTGCTCCTGACCGGCTGCGGCTCCTCCGGCCCGGACTCCGCGTCAGCGGCGGAAGCCGGGTCCGGGTCCGGGACCGGGAAGGCCGTGCTGTCCGTCAGCTCCGCCTACATGCCCCAGCCCGTCTCGGACACGGCGGCCGGCTTTCTGACCATCGCCAACGACGGCGGTGCGAAGGACGAGCTGACCTCCGTCACCAGCGACATGGCCGGCAGCGTCACCGTCCACGAGACCGCGGGCGGGTCGATGCGTGAGGTGGCCGCCCTCCCGGTCCCGGCGCACGGCCGGGTGGTGTTCGCCAGCGGCGGCAACCACCTGATGTTCGACCGGCTGAAGCGCAAGCCGAAGCAGGGTGAGAACGTGACCGTCGCGCTGCACTTCGCCCGCTCCGGCACCGTCGAGGTGCGGATGCCGGTCAAGGCCGCGACGTACAACCCCGCGTCCGGACACTGAGGGAGCCACCGTGACCCCGACCATCGCCCCCCGCGTCCGGACCCTGGTGCTGCTGTTCGTGGCCGCGCTCGGCGTGCTGCTCGCCGGTGCCGCGCCGGCCTCCGCGCATGCCGCGCTCACCGGCAGCGACCCCCAGCAGGGGGCGGTGGTCAAGCAGGCGCCCGCCCGGGTCGCCCTGACCTTCTCCGAGAAGGTCGCCCTGAACGACGACGCGCTGCGCGTCCTCGACCCCAAGGGCAAGCGCGTCGACGACGGCAAGCCGTCCGAGGTCAGCGGCACCACGTACGCCGTGGCCCTGCACAGCGGGCTGCCCGACGGCACCTACACCGTCACCTACCAGGTCGTCTCGGCGGACAGCCACCCCGTCTCCGGCGCCTACACCTTCTCCATCGGCGCCCCCTCCCAGACCTCCGTCTCCGTCGGCGGGCAGACGGCCGGGGGTGGTGTCGTCGGCGGGCTGTACGGGCTCGGCCGGTATGTGTCGTACGCCGGCTTCATCGTCATGACCGGCGGTGCCGCGTTCGTCCTGGCCTGCTGGCGGCGCGGCACGGGGGTACGGGCCGTGCAGCGGCTCGTGGTCTCCGGCTGGGTCGCCCTGACCGCGGCCACCCTCGCGCTGCTGCTCCTGCGCGGCGCCTACACCACCTCCGGCAAGGCGGCGGACATCATCGACCTGGACCTGCTCGGCCAGGTCCTGCAGACCAAGTCCGGCGCGGCGCTGGTCTCCCGGCTGCTGCTGCTCGCGGCGGCGGCACTGTTCATCGCGGTCCTCTTCGGCGCCTATGACAAGCGGGACGGGGAGGAGGAGAAGCGGGACCTGACGTTCGGGCTGGCGATCGGCGGCACCGTGGTCGCCGCCGGTCTCGCGGCGAGCTGGGCGATGGCCGAACACGCCTCCGTCGGGCTCCAGGCGGGTCTCGCCATGCCGGTCGACGTGGTGCACCTGCTCGCCGTCGCCGCCTGGCTCGGCGGGCTGACCGCACTGCTCGTCGCCTTGTACTTCGCGCCCGCCGACACCCCGGTCGAGGCCGCCGCCGTGCGCCGCTTCTCCGCCGTCGCCTTCGGCAGCGTCCTGGCCCTGGTCGCCACCGGCGTCTACCAGTCCTGGCGGCAGCTCGGCTCCTGGTCGGCCTTCACCGACACCCGCTACGGGCAGCTGCTGCTGATCAAGATCGGGCTTGTGGCGCTGCTCGTCGGCCTCGCGTCGATCTCCCGGCGGTGGACGGGCCGGCTGAGCGACCCGGTCGTCCAGCGGACGACGAAGAAGGAACGCGTCACCGCTCCCGCCGCCGACTCCGCACGCGCCGCGCAGCTCGCCCGGCAGCAGGCCGCCATGGAGGCCGCCCGCCGCAAGCAGCAGCGCGACGCCGACCCGGACCGGTTCGGGCTGCGCCGCTCCGTCCTCGCCGAGGCCGCCGTCGCCGTGGTCCTGCTCGCGGTGACCACCGCGCTCACCTCCACCGAGCCGGGCCGTACCGAGGAGGCCGCGAAGGCCGCCACCGCCTCGTCCTCGACTTCGTCCTCGTCCTCCGTCGCCGGCTCGGGGGCCGTCACGCTGGACGTTCCGTTCGACACCGGCGGGAAGGACGGCAAGGGCGTGGTCAGCATCGACCTCGACCCCGCCCGCGTCGGTGCCAACGAGATGCACGTCTACGTCACGCGCCCCGACGGCCGCGCCTACGACGTGCCGGAGCTGAAGATCGCCTTCACGCTCACCGCCAAGGACATCGGGCCGCTGCCCGTCGTCCCGGACCACATCACCACCGGACACTGGTCGGCGGACGGGGTGCAGATCCCCATGGCCGGCGACTGGAAGGTCGCCGTGACCGTGCGGACCTCCGACATCGACCAGGTGACCGTCTCCAAGAACGCGCAGATCGGCTGAGTGCACCATGCCCGACCAGTCCCCTTCGTCCGCCCGGTCCGCACACGGCGCCATGGGCTCCGCACAAGGCGCCATGGGCTCCGCGGAACGTGCCACGGGTTCCGCGGAGCGTGCCACGGGTTCCGCGGAGCGTTCCCCGGAACCGCGGGGTGTCTCGCGCCGCCGGCTGCTCGGTACCGCCGGCGCCACCGGACTCGTGCTCGGCGCTGCCGGAGCGGCGGCGGGATACGCGGCCGCCCCTGCGCAGGCCACGCCGCTCACCTCGCTCGGGGCCGGGCGCGCGATGTTTCACGGGAAACATCAGCCCGGTATCACCGACGGTCTCCAGGCACGCGGTCATCTCGCCGCCTTCGATCTCGCCCCTGGCGCGGGCCGCAAGGAAGCGGCCGCCCTGCTGCGCCGCTGGTCGGCGACCGCGGAGCGGCTCATGGCGGGCGAGCCGGCGGCCCACGACGACACCGGCGTGGCCCGGGACGCCGGACCGTCCTCGCTGACGATCACCTTCGGCTTCGGGCACAGCTTCTTCGGGCGGACCGGGCTGGTCAGGCAGCGGCCGGTCGCGCTGGACCCGCTGCCCGCCTTCTCCTCCGACCAGCTCGACAAGGCCCGCAGCGACGGCGACCTGTGGGTGCAGATCGGCGCCGACGACGCCCTGGTTGCCTTCCACGCACTGCGCGCGATCCAGAAGGACGCGGGCTCGGCCGCCCGGCTGCGCTGGCAGATGAACGGCTTCAACCGCACCCCGGGCGCCACCGCCCACCCCATGACGACCCGCAACCTCATGGGCCAGGTCGACGGCACCCGCAATCCGAAGCCGGCCGACCCCGACTTCGAGAAGCGCATCTTCGTACCGGCCGACGGCGAGCCCGCCTGGATGGCGAACGGCTCCTATGTCGTCGTACGCCGTATCCGCATGCTCCTCGACGACTGGGAGAAGCTGCCGGTCAGGGATCAGGAGGCGGTGATCGGGCGGCGCAAGTCCGACGGGGCGCCGCTGTCGGGCGGCACCGAGACCACCGAGATGGACCTGGAGAAGACCGACGCGAACGGCGAGTACGTCGTCGCGGTCAACGCGCACGCCCGCATCACCCGGCCCGACCGCAACGGCGGCGCGGCGATGCTGCGGCGCCCGTTCTCGTACCACGACGGCTTCGACGCCGACGGGGTGCCGGACGCGGGGCTGCTGTTCATCTGCTGGCAGGCCGATCCGCTGCGCGGCTTCGTACCGGTGCAGCGCAAGCTGGACCGCGGGGACGCACTGTCGCGGTTCATCCGGCACGAGACCAGCGGGCTCTTCGCGGTGCCGGGCGGGGCGGCGAAGGGGGAGTACGTGGGGCAGCGGTTGCTGGAGGGCTGAGCGGATACAGCACGGGGTCACTCGGCACGCGCGTTTTGCGGGTTCAAACCACTCGGTCGAGTGGCGTGCTTGAGACGCCTGAGCCGGGGCCTCCTGCGGCCATTAGGGTGAGACCATGCCAGCGAGTTATGCGTACCTCGGCCCGGAGGGGACCTTCACCGAAGTCGCCCTGCGCACCCTCCCGGAAGCCGCCACCCGGGAGCTGATCCCGTACGTGTCGGTGCAGTCCGCGCTGGACGCGGTGCGGGCCGGTGAGGCCGAGGCGGCATTCGTGCCGATCGAGAACTCGGTCGAGGGCGGCATCACGACCACCCTGGACGAGCTGGTCGCGGGCGCCCCGCTGATGATCTACCGCGAGGTGCTGCTGTCGATCACCTTCGCGCTGCTGGTCCGGCCGGGCACCAAGCTCTCGGACATCAAGACGGTCTCCGCCCATCCGGCGGCCCAGTCGCAGGTGCGCAACTGGCTGCGGTCACACCTCCCCGACGCCGACTGGGAGTCCGCCGCCTCGAACGCGGATGCCGCCCGCCTGGTCCAGGAGGGCCGCTACGACGCCGCCTTCGCCGGGGAGTTCGCCGCCGCGCGCTACGGTCTCGAAGCGCTGGAGACCGGCATCCACGATTTCCCGGAGACCGCGCAGACGCGGTTCGTGCTGGTCGGGCGCCCTGCCCGGCCTGCCGCTCCGAGCGGTGCCGACAAGACCTCCGTCGTGCTGTGGCAGCGCGACGACCACCCCGGAGGGCTGCGCGACCTGCTCGGCGAGTTCGCCACCCGGGGCATCAACCTGATGCTGCTCCAGTCCCGCCCGACCGGCGCCGGCATCGGCAACTACTGCTTCTGCGTCGACGCCGAGGGTCATATCTCCGACCGGCGGATGGCCGAGGCCCTGATGGGGCTGAAGCGGATCTGCCTGCAGGTGCGCTTCCTCGGCTCGTACCCGCGGGCGGAGTCCGGGCCCGAGGACGTACGGCCGCCCTTGCTCGGGACCTCGGACGAGGAGTTCGTCGCGGCGGCGGACTGGGTGGCGCGCTGCCAGGACGGGCGTTTCTGAAGCGTTCCAGCCAGTCCCGTTCCAGCCAGTCCTACCTGCATATCTTCGTTATCCACAGAAGTTATCCACAGGTGGGCTTCTCGACCTGGGGACAAGTCGACAGGGAACCTCGACTCGGTCGACAAATCGCCCTACAGGGCCCAAGAGCGCCCACAGGCCCATCGGTCACACTTCGTCCACCTGTTTCCTTTGAACAATCCTTTGGAGCGAACACTTTCCACTCGAAAGTGCGGCTGAATGAGCGTTACGCCGAGAATCCTGAGGTCCGGTTACGGCCTCGGGGTGATCAATTCCGAAGTCCACAGATCTTTCTCACACCCTGTGGATAACTTCCCGGAGGCTGTGGATCGCTGTGGATGGAACGGACCCCAAGTCCCGCCGCCCACAAGCGATTCGAGCCAGTCGGCCTCCCGACGGACACATTGCGCAATTAACCCATAACGCACCGTAAGGAACTATTCGGCGCGTCCTCGAATAGTGAGTCGTGAGCCCTCACCCGGCACCGGTAGCCTTGACCGCGTGATTGACCTTCGCCTGCTTCGTGAGGACCCCGACCGTGTGCGCGCCTCTCAGCGCGCCCGTGGAGAGGACGTCGCGCTCGTCGACGCTCTCCTGTCTGCCGACGAGCGGCGCAGGTCCTCCGGCGTCCGCTTCGACGAGCTGCGCAACGAGCAGAAGTCGCTCGGCAAGCTGATCCCCAAGGCCTCCGCCGAGGAGAAGGCGGACCTGCTCAAGCGGGCCGAGCAGCTGAAGTCCGACGTCAAGGCCGCCGAGGCCGAGCGCGACGCCGCCGACACCGAGACCCAGGATCTGCTGCTCAGGCTCGGCAACCTCGTCCATCCCGACGTCCCCGTGGGCGGCGAGGAGGACTTCGTCACCCTCGAGACGCACGGTGTGATCCGCGACTTCGGCGCCGAGGGCTTCGAGCCCAAGGACCACCTGGAACTCGGCCAGCTGCTCGGCGCCATCGACACCGAGCGCGGCGCCAAGGTCTCCGGCTCCCGCTTCTACTTCCTCACCGGCGTCGGAGCCCTGCTGGAGCTGGCCCTGGTGAACGCCGCGCTGGCCCAGGCCACCGCCGCCGGATTCACGCCGATGCTCACCCCGGCGCTGGTGCGCCCGCAGTCCATGGCCGGCACCGGCTTCCTCGGCCAGGCCGCGCAGGACGTCTACCACCTCGACAAGGACGACCTGTACCTGGTCGGCACCTCCGAGGTGCCGCTGGCGGCGTACCACATGGACGAGATCATCGACGCCGACCAGCTGCCGCTGCGCTACGCCGGCTTCTCGCCGTGCTTCCGCCGCGAGGCCGGCTCGCACGGCAAGGACACCCGCGGCATCTTCCGCGTGCACCAGTTCGACAAGGTCGAGATGTTCTCCTACGTCACCCCCGAGGAGTCGCAGGAGGAGCACAAGCGGCTGCTGGAGTGGGAGAAGCAGTGGCTGACCTCGCTCGAGCTGCCCTTCCGCGTCATCGACGTCGCCTCCGCCGACCTCGGCGCCTCGGCCTCCCGCAAGTTCGACTGCGAGGCGTGGATCCCGACGCAGGGCAAGTACCGCGAGCTGACGTCCACTTCGGACTGCACCGAGTTCCAGTCCCGCCGGCTGTCCATCCGCGTCCGCGAGGACAAGAAGGTCCGCCCGCTGGCCACGCTCAACGGCACGCTGTGCGCCGTACCGCGCACGATCGTGGCGATCCTGGAGAACCACCAGCAGGCAGACGGCTCCGTCCGTGTGCCCGAGGTGCTGCGCCCGTACCTGGGCGGCCGGGAGGTTCTGGAGCCGGTGGCCAAGTGAGTTTCCCGTACGGGCTCGTCGCCACCGATCTCGACGGAACGCTGCTGCGCTCCGACGAGTCGATCTCGCAGCGCACCCGTGACGTGCTCGCCGCGGCCACCGCGGCGGGCGCGGCCCACATCGTCGTCACCGGCCGCGCGGTCCCCTGGACCCGGCACATCCTCGACGACCTCGGCTACCGGGGCCTCGCGGTGTGCGGCCAGGGCGCGCAGGTGTACGACGCCGGGGCGCACCGTCTGCTGACCACGGTCACCCTGGACCGGCAGCTGGCCGGAGTGGCGCTGGCGAAGATCGAGGCGGAGGTCGGCCCGCTGTACCTGGCGGCCAGCCGTGACGGCCTGGACGGCGAGGTGCTCGTCGGCCCCGGCTACGCGCTCACCGGCGCGCTGCCCGCGACGCCGTTCGCGGACGCGTCCGATCTGTGGAGCGCCCCGCTGAACAAGATCTACATTCAGCATCCCGAGCTGTCCGACGACGAGCTGGCCGAGGCGGCCCGGCGTGCCGCGGGCGGCTTCGTCAGCGTCGCCATGGCCGGCGCGGGCATCGTCGAACTGCTGCCGCTCGGCCTGTCGAAGGCCACGGGGCTGTCGCTGGCGGCGCGCCGGCTGAAGCTGAAGGCGGCCGACACGATTGCCTTCGGCGACATGCCCAACGATGTGCCGATGTTCGCGTGGGCGGCGCGGGGTGTGGCCATGGCCAACGCCCACGAGGAGCTCAAGGCGGTCGCCGACGAGGTGACGTCCTCCAACGAGGAGGACGGCATCGCGGTGGTACTGGAACGCTTGCTGGCGTAGCCGGGTTCGCGCCGTCGGGGCTCGGTGCGTTGCCGGGTGCGGGTGAGTGGGTGGCTGGTCGCGCAGTACCCCGCGCCCCCAGGGGGTTGCACTCACCGCCCGCTGACAGCTGCAGCCGTTGCTGCCGACGGGGCTGCAGTTCCCCTAAGGGGCGCGGGGAACTGCGCGCCCGGCCCACCACCACCCGACACCCGACAACGCACCGGACCCCAACGGACCGACCCACCCCAGCCCCAGTGGCAACGTCTCGCGGAGGATGCACGAATCGAACGTGCGCGGGCCTTTCGACCCGACCACGGTTCAGCAAACCGGTGCCTTACCACTCGGCCAATCCTCCGGGTGGGCGGCCCACGCGAGAGCGACATCGCGTGCTCGAAGCGGCCGCCCCGGGCAGCTCCCCGTGCGGCGGGGACTCGACGGTGGGTAACTACACCGTGGTCCGCCGCAGGTTGCCCTGTCGGGAGCTGGACGTACTGCCGTGCATGGACATCGCCCCGCTCCTCTCCCAGCCGGTGGCGCCGGACGAAGTGTCCGGCGGTGTGGACACCGACCACTGTGCCGGTACGGCGACTTGGGCGCCACCGATTAACGGTGAGGCCCCCGTCGCAGCCGGCTGTGGTTACTCCTCGCCCGCCAGCGTCAGCGCCCGCAGCTTCTGACCGGCGTACCAGGTGGCCAGCACGGTGACCGCGATCAGCAGGACCGTCGCCGTCGTCAGCCCGACGTCGGAGGTGACCAGGTCACCGCCGGCGACCTTGTGGGCGACGGCCAGGGACCACTGCTGGATGCTGAGCGTGCGGGCGCCGGGCACCAGGGAGCCGAACAGCGCCTCCCAGACCAGGGCGTAGACCAGGCCGAAGACCACCGCGTGCCGGGACACCGTGCCCAGCAGCAGGAACACGGCCGCGTAGGCGATGGAGGAGACCAGCGCGGCCACCGTGTAGGCGACAGCGATCTGCTGGCCGTTGCCGTTGAGGATCAGACCGGCGACGAGCGTCGGCACGGCGGAGAACACCATGGTCACCGCGATCGCGACGATCAGCTTGGTGATGATGATCGTGGGCCGCTTGACCGGCTTGGACAGCAGGTACACCACCGAGCCGTCGTCGATCTCCGGACCGATCGCGCCGGTGCCGGCGATGACGCCGATGATCGGCACCATGGTGGCGAGCGCGAAGCCGCCGAGGACGTCGGAGGCGGTCTGGTCGTCGGCGCCGGTGAGCGCGCGCACGGCGACGGAGATGACGATCAGCAGCAGCGGCAGCGCGCCGAGGATGAGGGCCCGGCGGCGGCCGAGCAGGGCCCGATAGGTGAGCCGGGCGACAGTGGGGTCGTACATCTTGGGCCTCCTACGCCGCGACCAGATACGAGAACACGGACTCGAGGGACTCGTCGGACGGCGAGACCGTGAGCAGCCGGATGCCGTTCGCCTTGGCGACGCGCGGCAGCAGGGCCGTGAAGCGGGCGAAGTCGACGGCCTGGATGCGCAGCGCGCCCTCGGCGTGGTCGACCTCGATGCCGGAGGTGGACGGATCCGAGATCAGCGCGGCCGCGAGGGCGCGGTCGTCGCTGGAACGCACGAGGTAGCGGTGCGGCCGGTCGGTCATCAGGCGGCGGATCTTGCGGAAGTCACCGCTGGCCGCGTGGCGTCCGGCGACGATCACCTCGATGTGCCGGGCGAGCTGCTCGACCTCCTCGAGGATGTGCGAGGAGAACAGCACGGTGCGGCCCTCGTCGCCCATACGCCTGAGCAGCTCCATCAGCTGCATGCGCTGGCGCGGGTCCATGCCGTTGAACGGCTCGTCGAGCAGCAGCAGCGAGGGGTCGTGGACGAGCGCGCTGGCCATCTTCACGCGCTGCCGCATGCCCTTGGAGTACGTGGCGATCCTGCGGTCCTGGGCGTACTCCATCTCGACGGTCGCCAGGGCCCGCTGGGCCTCCTTGTCGCCGAGGCCGTGCAGTTCGGCGTTGGCGACGACGAATTCGCGGCCGGTGAGGAAGTCGTACATCGCCTCGCGCTCGGGGACGATGCCGATGTGCCGGTAGATCTGCTCGTTGCGCCACACGGCCTGTCCGTCGAGGGTGACGGTGCCGGTGGAGGGGGCGAGGAACCCGCCCATCATGTTGATCAGGGTGGACTTCCCGGCGCCGTTGGGGCCGAGCAGGCCGGTGACGCCGGGCCCGATGGTCATGGTGACGTCGTTGACGGCCACGACGTTGCCGAACCAGCGGGAGACGTGGTCGAGGCTGAGAGTCGTCACAGTCCCACCTTCTTGTAGCGGCGGTTGAGCAGCCCGTAGGTCGCGGCGATCAGACCGAGGGTGACGAGGACGTAGACGGCTCCTTGGGCGTCGGACGGTCCGTCGCCGCCGGGGAAGGCGGACGATGCGCCGAGGAACGCGGACTGCACCCCGTCGATCAGCGTCGTCGGCGAGAACAGTCCCAGCCAGGCGATCGCTCCGGTGCTGTTCTGGGCGTAGGCGATGCCCTGGACGACGGAGACGGCGCCGTAGGAGATGGTCAGAACGGCGATCACGGCGGCGATGCCGAAGCCGCGGCGCGGGGTGACCGAGGCGATGACCAGGCCGATCCCGGCGAAGAGCAGCGACAGCAGTGCCACGGAGACGAGTCCTTGTCCGAATCCCTCGGTCTGGTCGGCGAAGTCCAGCTTGGCGAGCAGCGCGCCGACGTAGAGTACGAGCAGCGGGGTGGCCGTGAGCAGGAACAGTGCCGAGGCGAGCGCGGCGAACTTCGCGCGGACGTAGTCGGCGGTCTCGATGGGCCGTGAGAAGTACAGCGGGACGGTCTTGAAGCGCAGGTCGCGCGAGACCGACTGGGGTGCCTGCGAGGCGACGTACAGGCTGATGACGGCCTGCATGATGATCGCGTAGCGGGTGTAGTCGACGGGCAGGTCCTTGGCCTTGGTGGCGACGGCGACCGCGACCATGATGGCGGCCGGCACGCACATCACCACGAACAGCAGCATCGGCAGCACCTTGGACTTGGCCGACCGGCCCAGGCCGTAGGCGCCGCGCAGGGACTGCGTGTACAGCGAGCGGCGGGCGTAGGCGCGGCCGAGACGGGGGCCGTCGTAGCTGCGGTAGCCGATGTCGTGGATGCGGGACTGGGCCCCGGTGGCGAGGGGGTGCTCAGCGGCCATGGCTCACGGCCTCCTTCCGGTCGTCGTCGCTGCGGCGGTCGTCGCCGTGGGTGAAGACCTCCGAGATGTGGTGCCGGCGCTGTTCCATGCGGACCAGGCCGAGGCCGAGGTCGGCCACCACGTCCCGGATCAGGTCGTAGGTCTCCTCTCCCTGCGCGGTCAGCAGCAGGGTGTGGCCGGCGCCGGGCAGGCCGCTTCCGTCGTCGTGCGTGGTCACTCCGCGCGCGTGCAGCGCCTCGCGGACCGCGTGGGTGCCGTCGGGGTGCTCGTCGCTGTCGGTGACCTCGATCGCGAGGGTGGTCGTGGTCTGCGTGAAGTCGGTGGTGGAACTGGAGCGCAGGAGCTTGCCGCCGTCGACGACGACCACGTGGTCGCAGGTGCGCTCCAACTCGCCCAGCAGGTGGGAGGTGACCAGGACGGAGATCCCGAAGTCGGTGTGCACGCGTCGGATCAGGCCGAGCATCTCGTCGCGGCCGACCGGGTCGAGACCGTTGGTCGGCTCGTCGAGGAAGACCAGCTGTGGGTCGTGCACCAGGGCCTGGGCGAGCTTCACGCGCTGTTTCATGCCCGTGGAGTAGCCGCCGATGGGGCGGTAGCGCTCCTCGTACAGGCCGACGTGGCGCAGGGTGTCCGCGGTGCGCTCGCGGGCCGCGGTGGGCGGCAGGCCGGACATGCGTGCCATGTGCACGACGAACTCGGTGGCCGAGACGTCGGGTGGCAGGCAGTCGTGCTCCGGCATGTAGCCGACGCGCTCGCGGATGGCGGCGCCCTTGGTGGCGACGTCGAGGCCGAGCACCTCGGCGCGGCCCTCCGTGGCGGGGGACAGACCCAGCAGGATCTTGATCAGGGTGGACTTGCCGGCGCCGTTGGCTCCGACGAGTCCGGTCACACCGGGCCCGATGTCCACGGACAGCCGGTCAAGCGCGGTCACCCTCGGGAACCGCTTGCTCAGGCTTTCGGTCGCGATCACAGTCACATCGACGACACTAGTGACGCAGGCCACGGAAAACGTCAGACCGCAGAGCCGTCCTGGTATCAGACTCCAGTCGTACGGGCCCGTAGGGGATCTGGTGCCTGAGAGCTACGGACTCCCCCTCCACCCCCTCTTGCCGCACTCCCTGGGTGCAGGGCACCTCCGCCCCTCGATCCCACCTATTGACTCCGCGTCTAACAAGTGCCAGATTCGCTCAGGTCAAGTTACGGACACGTACCGCAGTCGACGAGGACCGCTGGAGGCGTTGGCATGACGACCGCAGGGACCCGCGAAACCTCCACTGAGCTGCGAGGCTTCCAGCGGGTGCAGCGCCTGGCATACGAGTGCGCCGAGGCGGTGGCGGCCCGGTTGCAACCGGGAGTGACCGAGCGCGAGGCGGCGCGTATGCAGCGCGAGTGGCTGCGTGAGCGTGGGGTGCGCGACTGGTTCCACATGCCGTTCGCCTGGTTCGGCGACCGCACCGCGTTCGTGAACTTCCGGGTGCCGCTGCAGTTCTTCCCCACGGACCGGCGCCTGGAGCCCGGGATGCCTTTCATCCTGGACATGGCCCCGGTGTACGAGGGATACACCGCGGACATCGGCTACTCGGGCTCCCTCGGGCCGAACCCGGTGCAGGACAAGCTGATGGCGGACCTGAAGGCGCACCGCGAGCTGATCCTGCGCGAGGTGCGCGAGCGGCGGTCGCTGCGCGAGATCTACGAGGACGTGGACCGGCTCATGGTCCGGCAGGGTTATGCCGACCGGCACCGCGCCTACCCGTTCGGTGTGATCGCGCACAAGGTGGACCGGGTGCGCGAACGCCGTTTCGCGCCGCGCCTGTTCGGGTTCGGCACGCAGTCGCTCAAGGGACTGCTCTCCGACGCGGTGCACGGTCACCGTGAGGGCTGGTCGCCGCTGTGGTCGCCGTACCGTTTCTCCGACCATCCGCCGCAGCCGGGCCTGTGGGCGGTCGAACCCCATCTGGGCTTTCGGGGCACGGGCGCGAAGTTCGAGGAGATCCTGGTCGTCACCGACTCGAAGGATCCCGCTCAGAGCGCCTTCTGGCTGGACGACGATCTGCCGCACGTGCGGCGCTGGGCGGAGGACAAGTGACTGTCATGGGTGCTCGTGAGCGCCGGGTGCGCGCCGGCGACGTGGAGCTGTGCGTGGCCGAACTGGGCGATCCGGACCGGCCGACGGTGATCCTCGTGCACGGCTATCCGGACAGCAAGGAGGTCTGGTCCGAGGTGGCCGTCCGGCTCGCCGACCGCTTCCACGTCGTGCTGTACGACGTGCGCGGTCACGGCGGGTCCACCGCGCCGAAGCCACTGCGCGGCGGTTTCACGCTGGAGAAGCTCACGGACGACTTCCTGGCGGTCGCGGACGCGGTCAGTCCGGGCCGGCCGGTGCACCTGGTGGGGCACGACTGGGGTTCGGTGCAGTCGTGGGAGTTCGTCACGGTCAAGCGCACCGAGGGGCGCATCGCCTCCTTCACCTCCATGTCGGGGCCGTCCCTGGACCACTTCGGCCACTGGATCGACAAGCGGCTCAAGCGGCCCACGCCCCGCCGGGTGGGTCAGCTCCTCGGCCAGGGCGCCAAGTCCTGGTACGTCTACCTGTTGCACACGCCGAAGGTGCCCGAACTGGCCTGGCGCGGACCGCTCGGCAAGGCCTGGCCCGGCATCCTGCGGCGCGTCGAGCGCACACCCGACGACGACTACCCCACCGCGTCGCTGCGCGGCGACGCGGCGCACGGCGCCTGGCTGTACCGCGACAACGTCCGCGCCCGGCTGCGCAGGCCACGACAGGACGCGTATGCGCACGCGCCCGTGCAGCTCATCACGCCCGTGCAGGACGCGTTCCTGTCCGAGCGGCTCTACGACGATCTGGAGCTGTGGGTTCCGCATCTGACCCGTCGCACGCTTTCGGCCAAGCACTGGATCCCGCGGACCCGGCCCGACCAACTGTCCTCCTGGATCACCGAGTTCGTCACATCCGTCGAGGACGGCAGGCAGCAGGTACCGGCCACCGGTCGCCACGCCGACCGCTTCGGCGGACAGCTCGTCCTGATCACCGGTGCGGGCAGCGGCATCGGGCGGGCCACGGCGTTCGCGTTCGCCGAGGCCGGCGCGCGCGTGATCGCCGTCGACCGGGACGCCGAGGCGGCCGCGCGGACCGCCGAGATGTCCCGGCTGGTGGGCGCACCGAACGCCTGGGCGGAGGCAGTTGACGTCTCCGACGAGCAGGCGATGGAAAAGCTCGCGCAGAAGGTCGCCGTCGAATACGGCGTCGTCGACGTGCTCGTGAACAACGCCGGAATCGGGCTGTCCGGCAGCTTCTTCGACACCACACCGGACGACTGGCGCAAGGTCCTGAACGTCAACTTGTGGGGTGTTATCCATGGTTGCCGTCTCTTGGGGCGGCAGATGGCCGAGCGCGGCCAGGGCGGCCACATCGTCAACGTCGCGTCCGCCGCCGCGTACCAGCCGTCCCGCGCGCTGCCCGCGTACAGCGCCTCCAAGGCGGCCGTGCTGATGCTCAGCGAGTGCCTGAGGGCCGAACTCGCCGAGCAGGCCATCGGGGTGAGTGCGATCTGCCCGGGGTTCGTCAACACCAGCATCACGTCCACGGCCCACTTCGCGGGTGTGGACGCCGAGGAGGAGCGGCGACGGCAGAAGCGCACGGCGCGGCTGTACGGAGTGCGAAACTACCCGCCGGAAAAGGTGGCTGACGCTGTGTTGGGTGCTGTGGTGCGCAACGCCGCAGTGGTGCCGGTGACTCCGGAGGCGCGCCTGTTCCACGCCATGTCCCGTTTCGCTCCTGGTGCTTTGCGTGCGCTGGCGCGGGTCGAGCCTCCTGTGTCGTGACAAGTGGGCTGTATGTCCTGTCGTGTTGACCAACGGGTCCTATATCTGGTCTGGTTGTCCACAGAACCGTCAAGTTGCCTGTGGATAACCGCACTTGGCTGTGGATCAAACCCAGGTGCGGAAAAAAAGTGCGTGACGCAGGTCTCTCGCGTCATCATGACGACATGAACAAAAACGACACGGGCGACAGGCGCGTCGTGCGGGTGTCGAAGTACCTGTCGAAACATCTGCGACACCAGCCGGACCGCATCGGGCTGGTGCTGGACGAGGGCGGCTGGGCCGAGATCGACGCGCTCCTGGCCGCCGCGGCCGAGCATGGCTTTCCGATCACCCGCAAGGAACTGGAACACGTCGTCGCCGCCAACGACAAGCAGCGCTTCGCGATCGAGGGCGGACGGATCCGCGCCAGCCAGGGTCACAGCGTCGACGTGGACCTGGGCCTGTCCCCGGTGACCCCTCCGCCGTACCTCTACCACGGCACGGTCATCCGCTACCTCGATGCCATCCGCGCCGAGGGGCTGCGGCCCATGAACCGGCACGATGTGCACCTCTCGGCCGACCGGGAGACCGCCACGCGTGTGGGCGCACGCCGCGGCAGACCCGTCGTGCTGTCGGTCGACGCCGGCGCCATGCACCGCGACGGCCATGTCTTCCACGTCAGCGCCAACGGGGTGTGGCTGACCCGGGCCGTTCCCGCGCGCTACCTGCGCTTTCCCGAGAGGCACTGACATCCGGCGGTGCCCCGCGGTGATCGTTTCACGTGAAACACGGGTGTGCGCCTACCCTCGGGGGTTATGAGTCTGCGCCTGAGCACCGTGATCCTCCCCCACCGCCGCTGGCACCAAGGCGGCCGTTCGTCCTGGACGCGGGCCGAGCAGCTCGGCTTCCACACCGCGTACACCTACGACCACCTCTCCTGGCGCAGCTTCCGGGACGGGCCGTGGTTCGGTGCCGTGCCGACCCTGACGGCGGCCGCGTCGGTCACCGACCGGATGCGGCTGGGAACGCTGGTGACCTCGCCGAACTTCCGGCACCCGGTGACCCTCGCCAAGGAGTTGATCTCCCTGGACGACATCTCCGGTGGCCGGATCACCCTGGGCATCGGAGCGGGCGGCAACGGCTTCGACGCCATGACCCTGCTGCAGGAGGGCCAGGAGCCGTGGACGCCGCGGGAGCGCGCCGACCGGTTCGCCGAGTTCGTGCCGCTGCTGGACCGCCTCCTCACCGAGGACGCGGTCACGTACGAGGGGACCTTCTACTCGGCGCGTGAGGCGCGCAACATCCCCGGCTGTGTGCAGGGCCCCCGGCTGCCCTTCGCGGTGGCCGCGACCGGCCCGCGCGGGCTGAAGCTCGCCGCACGCCACGGGCAGGCCTGGGTGACCACCGGCGACCCGAAGCTGTATGAGAACGGCACCCCCGAGCAGTCGGTCCAGGCCCTGCGCGGTCAGCTGCAGAAGCTGTCCGAGGCCTGCGCGGCCATCGGGCGGGACGTGGCCGGGATGGACAAGGTCCTGCTGACCGGCTTCACCCCGGATCGCAGCCGTCCGCTGGAGTCGCTGGACGCCTTCGTGGACTTCGCCGGGCGCCACCGGGAGCTGGGGTTCACCGAGATCGTCCTCCACTGGCCGATCCCCGACTCGGACTTCGCGGCGGACGAGAAGGTCTTCGAGGACATCGCCATGGAGGGGCTCGCGCAGCTGGGGTGACGAGGCCGGAGACGCGGGCGGGGCACACACGGCCGTGGGTGACGCGAGCGTGGGGTGACCCGGCTGGGGGTGACCCGGCCGCGGGTGACTCGGTCGCGGGTGACCCGACCGTGGTGGCCCGGCATGGGGGAAACCCTCAGATGCCCTCAGATGTGCACAGTGCCGCACGGTCGTGCGGGCATATGCGGGACAATGGCCCGGTGACCTCAGCGACTCGACAGCCCGAGACCCCGGCCTCCGCTCTCCCGCCGCGGTTGATCGCCACCGATCTCGACGGAACCCTGCTGCGCGACGACAAGTCGGTGTCGCCGCGCACAGTCGCCGCCCTCGCCGCCGCCGAGGCCGCGGGCATCGAGGTCTTCTTCGTCACCGGCCGCCCGGCCCGCTGGATGGACGTCGTCAGCGACCACGTCCACGGCCACGGCCTGGCGATCTGCGGCAACGGCGCCGCCGTGGTCGACCTGCACGGCGGCCCCGGCGCCCACCGCTTCGTGAAGGTGCGCGAGCTGGCCCGGGAGAACGCGCTGGACGCCGTACGCCTGCTGCGCGACGCGGCACCGGGCACCGTGTACGCCATCGAGCAGACCTACGGCTTCAACCAGGAACCGGACTACCCGAAGCTGCACATGGAGGTGCCCGACGTCCTCCTGTCCGCCGAGGAGCTGCTCGGACCGGACGGCCCGCTGCCCGACGAACCGGTACTGAAGATCCTGGCCTACCACCCCTCGATCGAGCCGGACGCCTTCCTCACCCTCGCCCGGCTGGCGATCGGCGAGCGTGCCAACGTCACCCGGTCCAGCCCCAGCGCCCTGCTGGAGATCAGCGGCCCGGACGTCTCCAAGGCCAGCACCCTCGCCCTGTGCTGCGCCGAGCGCGGCATCTCGCACGAGGAGGTCGTCGCCTTCGGGGACATGCCCAACGACGTCGAGATGCTCACCTGGGCCGGTCGGTCGTACGCCATGGGCAACGCCCACCCGGACGTGATAGCCGCGGCCTCGGGACGAACGGTCGCCAACAACGACGACGGGGTGGCCGTCGTGATAGAGCGGCTGCTGGCCGAGCACGGCTGAGCCCCGCCGCTCGGCACCGCCGGCCGTCAGCCCACCCGCACTCCGCGCTCGGCCAGCCACGGCAGCGGGTCCAGCGCCGCACCCATGTCGGGTGTGATCCGCACCTCGAAGTGCAGGTGGGGTCCGGTCGAGTTGCCGGACGTGCCGGACTGGCCGATCCACTGCCCCGCCAGCACCTGCTGCCCCGCGTCGACGCCGACGGCGGCCAGATGGCCGTACTGCGTGTAGTAGCCGCCGGGGTGCTGGAGCACGATCTCGATGCCGAAGGCGCCACCGCAGGCCACCCGCACCACCCGTCCCGCGCCCACCGCCCGCACAGGTGTGCCGATCGGCACCGCGAAGTCCTGCCCGGTGTGCCGGTGCGCCCAGTGCGAGCCGTCGCTGCCGAAGCCCGCGGACAGCTGGTACGTCTCCACCGGCGCGACCCACGCGCGCGTGCCGTCGAGCGGCGGCTGGTCGAGACGGACGGCACCGCGGCAGCTGCCCGCCGCGACGGACGCGTCGGCCTGTCCCTGCAGCCGGGTCCGGGCGTCCTCCAGCTTCGCCTCGATGCCCTTCTTCAGCACGGCGAGTTCGGCGGTGCGCTGCTCCAGCGCCTGCCAGCCGGCGGCCGCCCTGGCCTCGTCGGCGCTCAGCCGGGCCTCGGCCCGGCGGTTCCGGTCGATCGCGCGGGTCACGGTCCCCTGGACCCGGGCGAAGGCGTGCTGTCCGCGCAACGCCTCCTCGGGGTGGTCGGCCAGGAGGAGCCGCGCGGTCATCGGCAGTCCGCCGCCGGAGCGGTACTGGGCCCGCGCGATGCGGCCCAGGTCCTTGTGCAACACACCCAGCTGCTGCCGCTGCCGCTCCAGCAGGCCCTCGGCGCGCAGGGCCCGCACGCGCTGGGCGTCGGCCTCCCGGCGGCCCTGCTCGTACCGCTGGGTCGCCGCGGCCGCGTCCTGATAGAGCCGCGCCACCTCGGCGCTGACGCCGGCAGCGGTGCCGTCGCCGGGCTCGCCGTCGTCCGGTGCGGGGGCCGCCGCGAGCACCGCCAGCGTGCCGAGCAGGACCGCGACGAGCAGCGGGCGACGGCGAAGTGAGCGCATACCGGCGATCGTCGCGCGGGACGGCCCACGCGGTCCTGTCCGAGTCGTACGACTGGGGGAGAGGTGTCCCGCGGATGGGTACGAAAGAGCACCTGTCGGCGTGTCGCACCGCGGACCCGTACCTGGCCGCTCCAGATGCGGCCCGGGTGTCCTCAGCGCGCTCCCACCAGCAGTTCCGCCTCCGCCTCCCGGGCGGCCATGCGCCGCAGCGGCCCCTCCTCGGCGGCCAGCCGCGCGTAGGGGCCGCGCTGCACGATGCGCCCCTGGTCCAGCACGATCACCTCGTCGACGGCGTCCAGACCGGCGAGCCGGTGCGTGACGAGCAGCGTCGTACGGCCCTCGGTGGCGGCCAGCAGGTCAGCGGTGAGGGCGTCGGCGGTCGGCAGGTCCAAGTGCTCGGCGGGCTCGTCCAGGACGAGGACGGGGAAGTCGGCGAGCAGGGCACGGGCCAGGGCCAGACGCTGCCGCTGCCCGCCGGACAACCGGGCGCCGTGCTCGCCGATCAGCGTGTCGAGACCGTCGGGCAGGCTCTCCGCCCAGGTGAGGAGCCGGGCCCGGGCCAGGGCACCGCGCAGGTCGGCCTCCGAGGCGTCCTTCTTCGCCAGCAGGAGGTTCTCGCGCACGGAGCTGTCGAAGAGGTGCGCGTCCTGGGCGCACAGCCCGGCGAAACGGCGCACGTCGTCACCGTCGAGCGCGCGGGCGTCCGCACCGGCCAGCGTGTACGACCCGGCCGCCGGGTCCAGGAAGCGCAGCAGGACCTGCGCGAGGGTCGTCTTGCCGGATCCGGACGGCCCCACCACGGCGACCCGGCGTCCGGGCTCCAGGGTGAGGTCGACACCGGCGAGGGCGTCCCGGTGCCGGCCCGGGTAACGGGCGGTCAGGCCCTTCAGGACGACCGGGAACGGCGTGGTGGGAGCCGCGAGCGGCCGCTCCGGCTCCTGAACGGGCGCGGGGGAGTCCAGTACGTCGTACACGCGCTCGGCACTCTCGCGCACCCGCTGCCGGTACTGCACGGCGAGCGGCAGCGACGTCACGGCCTCGAACGCGGCCAGCGGCGTCAGCACGACGACGGCCATGGCGACGCCGCTGAGCCGTCCGGCGGCGACGGCCTGGGCGCCGACCAGGGCGGAGGCGGCAACCGTCAGCCCGGACAGCAACGCGGTGAGCCCGTCACCGAGTGCGGTGGCGCCGGCGCCGCGGGCAGCGATCGAGGTGAGCGTCCGGTCGGCGCGGGCGGCCTCGGCGGTGCGGGCGGGCAGGGCACCGGCGACGGTGAGTTCCGCGGTGCCGGTGAGCACGTCGGTGACCCGGGTGGCCAGCTCCCCTCGGGCGGGCGCGAGCCGGCGTTCGGCGTGGCGGGCGACGGCTCCGGTGAGCGCCGGGACGCCCACGCCGGCCGCGAGGAGGCCGGCGGCGAGCACCGCACCGGCCTCCGGCAGCAGCCAGGCCGTGAAGCCGACCGCGGCGGCCGACACGAGCGCGGCGGCCCCGGCGGGCAGCAGCCAGCGCAGCCAGTAGTCCTGCAGCGCGTCGACATCACCGACGAGCCGGGCCAGCAGATCGCCCCGGCGCCGGGCGCGCAGTCCCGCGGGCGCGAGCCGCTCCAGGCGCCGGTAGACCGCGACCCGGGTGTCGGCGAGCATGCGCAGCACCGCGTCGTGCGACACCAGGCGCTCCGCGTAGCGGAATACCGCCCGGCCGATTCCGAAGGCGCGGGTCGCCGTCACGGCGACCATCAGATACAGCACGGGCGGCTGCTGGGAGGCCCGGGAGATCAGCCAGCCGGAGGTGGCCATGAGACCGACGGCACTGCCCAGCGCGAGGCTGCCGAGGAGCAGCGCGAGCAGCAGCCGTCCGCGCCGGGCCCCGGACATCGCGCGGACGCGGGTGAGCACGCTCCCCCGGCTGGTCGTGGGCTCGGCACCGGGGTCGGCCGGGTGTGCCTCGACCACCGCTTGCGGGATGTCCACCGGGGGCGAGGTGTCCACCACGTGCGGGAGGTCCACCACGTGCGGGAGGTCCACCGCGTGCGGGAGGTCCACCGCGTGCGGGAGGTCCGCCGCGTGCGGGAGGTCCGCCACGCCGCTCTCCTCGCCCCTCGCCACGCGTGCGGCGGGCTCGGCGGCAGCCTCCAGCCGCACCGCGCCATCCGTGTCCTCCAGCCGCACGACCCGGTCCGCGATCTCCAGCAGGGCAGGCCGGTGGACGACGAGCAGCACCGTGCGTCCCACGGCGAGGCGGCGAACGGTCGCGACGACCTCTGCCTCGGTCCGTCCGTCGAGTGCGGCCGTCGGCTCGTCGAGCAGCAGCACCGGGCGGTCTGCGAGGAACGCCCGGGCCAGCGCGAGTCGCTGCCGCTGCCCGGCGGACAACCCGGCCCCGTCCTCGCCCAGCAGCGTGCCGAGCCCGTGGGGCAGCGCGTCCACGAAGCCCAGCGCCCCCGCGTCGGCGAGGGCCTGCCGCACGGCGGCGTCGTCGGCATCCGGGCGGGCCAGCCGGACGTTTTCGGCGACCGTCCCGGCGAACAGCTGCGGCCGCTGCGGCACCCAGGCGATCCGCGTCCTCCACTGCTCCAGGTCGAGGTCGGCGAGGTCGGCTCCCCCGATCCGCACCCGCCCGCCGACCGGCCTGACGAAGCCCAGCAGGAGGTGCAGCAGGGTCGACTTGCCCGCCCCGCTGGGCCCGACCAGGGCGACCGTCTCCCCCGGTTCCACGGCGAAGGAGACGTCCGTCACCGCGTCCGCGGAGCGGCCGGGGTAGCGCACGGAGACCCCGTCGAAGGCAATGCCTCCGGCGGGTACGGCCTCGGTGCCCGCCTCCGGCAGCGGAGTCTCGAGTACGGCGAAGATCTCCTCCGCAGCCGCCAGCCCTTCAGCGGCCGCGTGGTACTGGGCGCCCACCTGCCGCAGGGGCAGATACGCCTCGGGCGCGAGCACCAGGACGACCAGACCGTCGTAGAGCGTCATCTCGCCGTGGACGAGCCGCATCCCGATCGTGACCGCGACCAGGGCCACGGACAGCGTGGACAGCAGCTCCAGGGCGAAGGAGGACAGGAAGGCAATGCGCAGGGTGCGCAGGGTCGCCTGGCGGTACTCGCCGGTGATCCGCCGGATGGAGTCGGCCTGGGCCTTGGCCCGTCCGAACACCTTCAGTGTGGGCAGCCCGGCGACGACGTCGAGGAAGTGCCCGGACAGCCGGGACAGCAGCCGCCACTGCCGGTCCATCCGGGACTGGGTCGCCCAGCCGATCAGCATCATGAAGACGGGGATGAGCGGCAGGGTGGCGACGATGATGGCCGCCGACACCCAGTCCTCGGTGACGATCCGCGCCAGCACGGCGACAGGCACCGCCACCGCGAGCCCCAGCTGCGGCAGATAGCGCGAGAAGTAGTCGTCCAGCGCGTCGATACCGCGCGTGGCGAGGGTGACCAGCGATCCGGTCCGCCGGCCGCTCAGCCAGCCCGGCCCGAGCTGTGCGGCCCGCTCCAGCAGCCGGCCCCGCAGCTCGGACTTCACCGCCGCGCTCGCCCGGTGGGCGGCGAGTTCGGTGAGCCAGGAGACCAGGGCGCGGCCACCGGCGACGGCCACCAACAGCAGCAGGGGAGTGCGCAGCGCGGACACCGGCATGCCGTGCTGGAACGCGCCGACGACCGTCTCGGCGATGAGCATCGCCTGGGCGATGACCAGCACCGCCCCCAGGGCGCCCAGGCCGACCACCGCCAGAAGGAAGCGGCGGGTGGCCCGGGCGTACCGGAGCAGACGCGGATCGATTGGTTTCACGTGAAACACACCTCAGTGCGCGGGTTCGGCGATGTGCTGGGTGCCGATCCGCTTGCGGAAGACCCAGTAGGTCCAGGCCTGGTAGAGCAGCACGATCGGCGTGGCGATCGCCGCGCACCAGGTCATGATCTTCAGGGTGTAGGGGCTCGACGAGGCGTTGGTGACCGTCAGGCTCCAGTGCGGGTTCAGCGTGGACGGCATGACGTTCGGGAACAGCGTCAGGAACAGCATGGCCACGGCGGCCACGATGGTCACCCCGGACAGGGCGAATGACCAGCCTTCCCGCCCGGCCTGGTTCGCCACCAGAGCCGCGACCAGCGCCGCTACGGCGACCACCAGCGCGACCAGGCTCTTGCCGTCACCGCCGTCGGCCTGCGTCCAGCCCAGGAAGGCCAGCGCGAGGACGGCGGTGACGAGGCCGACCTTGAGGGCCAGCTTGCGCGCGCGCTGCCGGATCTCGCCGACGGTCTTCAGCGCCGTGAACACCGCCCCGTGGAAGGTGAACAGCGTCAGCGTCACCAGGCCGCCGAGCAGGGCGTACGGGTTGAGCAGGTCGCCGAGGTTCCCGACGTACTCCAGATTCTTGTCGATCTTCACACCGTGCACGATGTTGCCGAAGGCCACGCCCCACAGGAACGCGGGGATGAGCGAGCACCAGAAGATCGCCGCCTCCCAGTTGCGCTGCCAGTTCTCCTCGGGCCGCTTCGCGCGGTACTCGAAGGCGACACCGCGGACGATCAGGCAGACCAGGATCACCAGCAGCGGCAGATAGAAGCCGGAGAAGAGGGTGGCGTACCACTCGGGGAAGGCCGCGAAGGTGGCGCCGCCCGCCGAGAGCAGCCACACCTCGTTGCCGTCCCAGACCGGGCCGATGGTGTTGATCAGCACCCGCTTCTCCGCCCGGTTGCGGGCGAGCAGCTTGGTGAGGACGCCGACCCCGAAGTCGAAGCCCTCCAGGAAGAAGTAGCCGGTCCACAGGACGGCGATCAGGACGAACCAGACGTCGTGCAGTTCCATGTCTGTGCAGCTCCCTCGGCCTAGTACGAGAAGGCCATCGGCTTGTCGGCGTCCCGGGAGTCGCCGCCGATCGTCGTGGGCGGATTCAGGTCGTCCTCGGTCAGCTCGGGCGGGCCGGCCTTGACGTACTTGACGAGCAGCTTCACCTCGATGACGGCGAGGATCGCGTACAGGGCACCGAAGACGGACATCGAGGTGATGACCTCGCCCTGGGAGACGCCGGGGGAGACCGCGTCACGGGTCTGCAGGACGCCGTAGACGACCCACGGCTGGCGGCCCATCTCGGTGAAGATCCAGCCCCAGGAGTTGGCGATCAGCGGGAAGGCCAGGGTCCAGATCGCGATGCGCCAGAACCAGGTGGTGAGCTTCGGGCTGAGCGCCTTGTTCTTGAACAGGACCAGGTGTGGCACCTCGTCCTCGCCGACCCTGAAGGCGTGCGGCAGCATGAACTTCTTGCGGGTCAGCCACAGTCCGGCGATGCCGAGCGCGAAGGACGTCATGCCGAAGCCGATCATCCAGCGGAAGCCCCAGAAGGTGACGGGGATGTTGGGCCGGTAGTCACCGGGTCCGAACTTCTGCTGCTCGGCCTTGTTGACGTCGTTGATGCCGGGGACGTACGAGGTGAAGTCGTCGTTGGCCAGGAAGGACAGCAGGCCGGGGATCTCGATGGCCACGCTGTTGTGGCCCTTCTCCACGTCGCCGTAGGCGAAGACCGAGAACGGGGCCGGCTTCTGCCCGTCCCACAGCGCCTCGGCAGCGGCCATCTTCATCGGCTGCTGCTTGAACATGACCTTGCCGAGGGTGTCGCCGCTGACCGCGGTGAGCAGGCCGGCGATGACCACGGTGATCAGGCCGAGCCGCAGCGATGTCTTCATCTCGCGGATGTGCTTCTTGCGGGTCAGGTGGTAGGCCGCGATGCCGACCATGAAGGCGCCGCCGGTCAGGAAGGCCGCGGAGAGGGTGTGGAAGGCCTGGCTGAGCGCGGTGTTCTGGGTCAGCACGGCCCAGAAGTCGGTCAGTTCGGCCCGGCCCTTCTCCTTGTTGATGCGGTAACCGACCGGGTGCTGCATCCAGGAGTTCGCGGCGAGGATGAAGTACGCCGACAGGATCGTGCCGATCGAGACCATCCAGATGCAGGCCAGGTGGATCTTCTTCGGCAGCTTGTCCCAGCCGAAGATCCACAGGCCGATGAAGGTCGACTCGAAGAAGAAGGCGATCAGTGCCTCGAAGGCGAGGGGCGCGCCGAAGATGTCACCGACGAAGCGGGAGTAGTCCGACCAGTTCATGCCGAACTGGAACTCCTGCACGATGCCGGTGACGACCCCCATCGCGATGTTGATCAGAAAGAGCTTGCCCCAGAACTTGGTGGCCCTGAGGTACTTCTCCTTCTCCGTGCGCACCCAGGCGGTCTGCAACCCGGCCGTGAGCGCGGCGAGAGAGATCGTCAGCGGGACGAACAGGAAGTGGTAGACGGTGGTGATGCCGAACTGCCAGCGCGCCAGGGTCTCCGGCGCCAAAGCCAGGTCCACGTCGTCAGTCTCCTTACCTCGCCGTGGTACGGCAGCCGTTCGCTCCTGTTTGTCAGAGACAACGTGGGAGCAACGGGACACGCTTGTGAATGCATTCACATTCACAAGCCATTATGACGCACCGATTTTCGACTTTCGAAGGGGGGTCCCCCTTGACCGCCGCGGCAGGCTCTTGGCAGCGAGTTCAACATTGTGTTGAATTGCGCGCCATGCAGAAGCACAGCACCACGACTCGGATCCGGATCTCCTGGCCCGCGGGACACCTCACCGCGACCCTCGACGACACCGCCAGCACGCAGGCCCTCGCCAAGGCCCTGCCCCTCGCCTCCGTCGCCCGCACCTGGGGCGAGGAGGTCTACTTCGACACCGGGGTGTCGGTTTCACGTGAAACCACGGCCCAGCAGGTCGTCGAGCCGGGCACCGTGGCCTTCTGGACGGACGGCGACGCGCTCGCCCTCCCCTACGGGCCGACGCCGATCTCGCGGGGTGACGAGTGCCGCCTGGCCAGCCCGTGCAATGTGATGGGACGCCTGGACGGGGACGCCCGAGCACTCGCCACAGTGCGCGACGGCGACCCCATCCGCCTGGAACTGATCGAGGACTGACCCAGCCCATCGGCTGACCCAGTCCTCGACCACCCCGTCTTCGACAACGGACAGCTCACTCAAGCCGCGGCCGCACCCGTGGCGCCACCCGGCGTGACCTGCCCACGGAGCCTTTCGGCACCTGCCCCTCAAGGCCCCTTCGGTACCTGCCCTCGAGGCTCTCCGGCTCCGCTGTGGGAGCTCTACAGCTCCTTGCGGAAGTTCTCCGCCACCTTCACGAAGATGTCGTTGGCCTCGGTCTCCCCGACCGTGACCCGCACCCCTTCACCCGCGAACGGCCGGACGACCACGCCGGCCTGCTCACACGCCTCCGCGAAGGCGACCGTGCGCTCGCCCAGCCGCAGCCACACGAAGTTGGCCTGGGTCTCGGGCACCGTCCAGCCCTGTGCCCGCAGCGCGTCGACCACCCTGGTGCGCTCGCACACCAGCGAGCCGACCCGGCCGAGGAGCTCGTCCTCCGCCTGCAGCGAGGCGATCGCCGCCTCCTGGGCCAGCTGGCTCACGCCGAACGGCACCGCCGTCTTGCGCAGCGCCGCCGCGACCGGCTCATGGGCGATCGCGAAACCGACCCGCAGCCCGGCGAGGCCGTATGCCTTGGAGAAGGTGCGCAGCACGCAGACGTTCGGCCGCTCCCGGTAGATCTCCACGCCGTCGGGCACCTCGGGGTCGCGGATGAACTCCCGGTACGCCTCGTCCAGCACCACCAGCACGTCGCTGGGCACCCGGTCCAGGAAGCGCTCCAGCTCGGCCCGCCGCACCACCGTGCCGGTGGGGTTGTTCGGGTTGCAGACGAAGATCAGCCGGGTCCGGTCGGTGATCGCGTCCGCCATGGCGTCCAGGTCGTGCACATCGCCCTCGGTCAGCGGCACCTGCACCGAACGCGCCCCGCTGATCTGCGTGATGATCGGGTACGCCTCGAAGGAGCGCCACGCGTAGATCACCTCGTCGCCGGGGCCGGAGGTCGCCTGGATCAGCTGCTGGGCCACACCCACCGAGCCGGTGCCGGTCGCCACATGGGAGAGCGGGACACCGAAGCGCTCGGACAGCTCGCTCATCAGGCCCGTGCAGGCCATGTCCGGGTAACGGTTGAAGTTGCAGGCGGCGGCGGTGACACGCTCCATCACGCCGGGAAGCGGCGGATAGGGGTTCTCGTTGGAGGACAGCTTGTAGGCCACCGGGCCGTCCGCCGCGGCGGGCTTGCCCGGCTTGTAGGTGGGAATACCCTCCAGCTCGGCGCGCAGCTTCGGGCTCGTCTCGCTCACCGCAGTCCTCCTCGCGACAGCCGGCGGCCCGTCACCGCCGCCAGCTTCCAATACTGCTCACCTTATGAGGATTGGGCCGCGCTGCGTACCGGTCTGCAGGACCTCGTGCGCCACGGGCCACGGGAGCGCCGCCCCCCAGGTCCCAGGGGCATCACGGGCAACAACACAGGAAGACGCACGAAGGGTCCGGCGCGGGCGTACGAGGTGGGGGCGCGCCGCACATATATCTATGCGCCGGTAGCTCACGCCGTGGCGCGCATCCCTCGTCAAGGTGAGTTGAGACCTCTTCGAAACATCGGGTGCTTGACAGGCCTATCCGCGCCGATGCGTCACGTCTTGCTGGAAAAACGGTCAACTTCCTTGTTTTCTTAGGCACTTGACCCTCTGCTGCCATGCAGAAACGTGCCTGTCAACGCGTGCATATGCGTCCGCACTACCCCACGTCATGAGCCCTACTATCACCTCGCCATGACAGCAGCAGGGAAGCACCAGGTGAGCCGCGCGGAAACCTCACGCCGAGGAAGCCGGCCGGGTCGGGCGGGCATCAGAGACGTGGCCGCCGCCGCCGGAGTCTCCATCACGACCGTCTCCGACGCCCTGAACGGCAAGGGCCGCCTCCCGGACGCGACCCGGCGCCACGTCCGCGAGGTCGCCGACCGGCTGGGATACCGGCCTTCCGCCGCCGCCCGCACCCTCCGTACCGGCAAGTCGGGCCTCATCGGTCTGACCGTGACGACGTACGGGGATGAACCTTTCACCTTCACCGAGTTCGCCTACTTCGCCGAGATGGCCCGCGCCGCCACCTCCGCCGCGCTCGCCCGCGGTTACGCGCTGGTCATCCTGCCCGCGACCTCCCGCCACGACGTGTGGTCCAACGTGGCCCTGGACGGCACCGTCGTCATCGACCCCTCCGACCAGGACCCCGTGGTCACGGAACTGGTCCGGCAGGGTTTACCGGTGGTGTCCGACGGCCGCCCCGTCGACTCCCTGCCCGTCACCGCCTGGGTCGACAACGATCACGAGGCCGCCGTCCTCAACATCCTCGATCATCTCGCCGACGCCGGCGCCCGCCGCATCGGCCTGCTGACCGGGACCACGACCGACACGTACACCCACCTGTCGACCACCGCCTACCTGCGCTGGTGTGAGCGGGTCGGACAGGATCCGGTCTACGAGGCCTACCCGGCGCACGACCCGTGCGCGGGCGCAGTCGCCGCCGACCGGCTCCTCGCCCGGCCCGACCGCCCCGACGCCGTCTACGGCCTCTTCGACCCCAACGGCACCGATCTGCTCGCCGCCGCCCGCCGTTACGGGCTGCGCGTGCCCGAGGACCTGCTGCTGGTGTGCTGCAGCGAGTCCACCGTGTACGCCAGTACCGAACCACCCATCACGACCCTGTCGCTCAAACCCCGCCGTATCGGCACGGCCGTGGTGCAGTTGCTCATCGACGCCATCGAGGGCGTGGAGTCCGACCAGCCGGTCGAGCAGGTGATACCGACCGAGCTGATCATCCGCACGTCCTCCCAGCGCCGCCAGCAGCGCACGACGGTCAGCCCGCCGCGCACCCCGGAGGGTGACGGGTAGCACCGGAGACCGGATGCGCCTCGTACGGGTGGTCCACCGCGCCCCCGACAGGGATGGTGGCGCGGCGCGTGCGCCGGAGGGGGAACCCGGTGGACGCAGGGGTGGCGACGAAGGCGTATCGCCCCCGCGGCGTCGTCACGTCGGAGGGGCTCAGGTGGGAAAGCCCTTCCCAAACGGGGCGAAAAGCCGCAGTGAACAGGAGTCTTGTTCCGATTCACCACCCCTGGGTCATCACACGGCACGATCCGCATTCCTATGATGGGCCCACGACACCGCGGGCCGCTGCGACCAGGCAGTCCGAAGCGGTGCAGATGCGGCGCGATGGTGGAGGGGTCGATGACTCAGGGGGCCGGTCAGGGACCCGAGGTGGAGCGGACGGCGACGTTGCGCGACTTCCGCGTGCCCGCGTACGTCCATGAGACCGGTCCGTTCGGCCACGGTGCCCACCCCGGCGAGGGCGTACCGCCCGTCGAGGACCCGCTGCAGGCGCCCGAGGGCTACACGCCCACCGAGCGCGATCTGCCGGTCATCAACCGCGGGGACACCGTGCAGGTGACCGTCGACCCGGCCGTCGCGCCCGTCCCGGCCGCGGCGCAGCCCGCCCCCGGCCCCCTCTTCGTCGTGGGCGACGTGCACGGCTATCTGGACGAGCTGATCGCCGCCCTGCAGGAGAAGGGGCTGATCGACGCGGCGGGCCAGTGGTGCGCGGGCACCGCCCGGTTGTGGTTCCTCGGCGACTTCACCGACCGCGGACCCGACGGCATCGGGGTCATCGACCTGGTCATGCGCCTGTCCGCGGAGGCCGCGGCGGCCGGCGGCTACTGCAAGGCCCTGATGGGCAACCACGAACTGCTGCTGCTCGGCGCCAAGCGGTTCGGCGACACGCCCGTCAACTCCGGCGCGGGCACCGCCACCTTCCAGGCGGCCTGGCTGCTCAACGGCGGCCAGAAGACCGACATGGACCGCCTCCTGGACCACCACCTGCAGTGGATGGCCCGCCTGGACGCCGTGGAGGAGGTCGACGGCTATCTGCTCGTGCACTCCGACACCACCGCCTACCTCGACTACGGCGACTCGATCGAGGCGGTCAACGACACCGTCCGCGAGACGCTGACCCGAAACGACGCGGACGAGTGCTGGGACATGTTCCGCAAGTTCACCAAGCGCTTCTCCTTCCGCGACGAGGGCGGCGCCGACGCCGTGCGCTCGCTGCTCGATACGTACGGCGGCACCCGCATCGTTCACGGCCACAGCCCGATCCCGTACCTGCTGGGCGATGTCGGCTCCGAGGAGGGCGAGGACAGCGCCGGCCCGCTCGTCGAGGGCCCGCACGTCTATGCCGACGGACTCGCCATCGCCATGGACGGCGGCGTGACGATGGCAGGAAAACTGCTGGTCCAGGAACTCCCGCTGGGCGGCTGAGCGTTCCCACGCGCCACCCTTCGGACCGTTCTGACCCACGGCCGGCACCCGGCCCGGATCAGCTCAACACACCGGGCCCCTCGGCAATTTGTCGAAACCCCCTGTCACCTCGAGCCGTCGCCGCTCTACCATCGCCTTATCCGTAGCAGGCTCCCCTCCGTTTCTGCCCGACGGCTCGTCGCCATGCGAGCCCCAAGCCCTACGGAGCATCGGGGGATGCACATGAACAGCGTTCCGCAGCACCTGCTGAGCGAGGACCGTCAGGACTACGAACGGATCCTCGATGAGGCGCTGCGCTCCGCAGCACACCGTCCGGAACTGTCCGCCGTCGGCCAACGGCTCACCCTCGAACAGCTGCGCGCCATGGCGCTCAGCGCCATCTCCCTCATCACCGCCTCCGCCGCCGCCGAGTACCAGCACTACGTCAAGGTCCGCGAGGAGCTGCGCCGTCCGGCCCCGGCCGCCGCCCCGACAGCCGAGCGCCCCTCCGCATCCTCCGACGCCGGCAGCGCCCCGATGGGGCTCGCCGCCACCATGGGTGAGATGGCCGAGAGCACCGGCGCGGGCGCCGTCGCCGTGGTCGCCGTCCTCGCACCCGTCCTCGCCGGCACCGCCGCCGCGATATTCCTGCTCGTGGGCTACGTCCTGAAGATGCTCGACCCCGAGCCGGCCTTCGCCCGGACCATGCTGACCGCCGGATGGGTCTTCGGCGCGCTGACGGCGGCCGCGATCCTCGTCGCCACGGTCGGACTGCTGCTCACGGCCCTGCGCAACCGTCCCTCGCTCGACCTCGGCGCCCACGGCGAACCTCCCCAGGAGCTGACCCAGGCGCGCGACGCCTGGCATGAAGCCCTGCTGGAACGCGGGATCGTGCCGTTCCTGCGCGACGCCCTGGCCGATCCCGGAACGACGCCGGCCCACCCCGTCTCCCCGTCGGTGCCGTCCAGCCGCATGCCACGCCTGGGTTATGACCGGCCGGGATTCACCAGCCCCGACGACGGCCCCGCCGCCGGCCCGCGCCCGAGCTTCACGAGCCCCGACTTCAGCAGCCCCGATTTCGGCGGGCCGGAGCACCAGCCGGAGTGAACCGCCGGTGCGCGCCCCGCACCGTCCATCAACAGGACGGTCCGAGCGAGTGATCGGTGTCCTTGTCCTCGGGACTTCTCGAGCCGACCCGGCGCAGGCACGTCCGGGTCCCTGAAGTGCCCTACGCCCAGGGGACTCTCGGCTCAGGCCATACGACTGATCACCTACGGCCACTGATCAGCACGTCACCCAACGACTGGAGCCGGATGAGCGGTACTCCGTGCACGCCAGACACGGAGTACCGCCCGCGGCCCGCGTCAGTCCGCGATCGGCAGATACACGCGGTTGCCCGCCGCCGCGAACTCCCGCGACTTCTCCGCCATCCCGGCCTCGATCTCGGCCTTGCTGCCGCCGTGCTCACGGCGGATGTCCTGCGAGATCTTCATCGAGCAGAACTTCGGCCCGCACATCGAGCAGAAGTGTGCCGTCTTGGCCGGTTCGGCCGGCAGGGTCTCGTCGTGGAACTCCCGCGCCGTGTCCGGGTCCAGGGCGAGGTTGAACTGGTCCTCCCACCGGAACTCGAACCGGGCGTCGGACAACGCGTCGTCCCACTCCTGCGCACCCGGGTGCCCCTTGGCGAGATCGGCCGCGTGAGCGGCGATCTTGTAGGTGATGACGCCGGTCTTGACGTCGTCCCGGTTGGGCAGGCCCAGGTGCTCCTTGGGCGTGACGTAGCAGAGCATCGCCGTGCCCCACCAGGCGATCATCGCGGCGCCGATGCCGGAGGTGATGTGGTCGTACGCCGGCGCGACGTCCGTGGTCAGCGGGCCGAGCGTATAGAACGGAGCTTCATCGCAGATCTCCTGCTGAAGGTCGATGTTCTCCTTGATCTTGTGCATCGGGACGTGTCCCGGGCCCTCGATCATGGTCTGTACGTTGAAACGCTTGGCGATCGTGTTGAGTTCCCCGAGCGTGCGGAGCTCCGCGAACTGCGCCTCGTCGTTGGCGTCCGCGATGGAGCCGGGCCTGAGGCCGTCACCGAGGGAGTACGTCACGTCGTAGGCGGCGAGGATCTCGCACAGCTCCTCGAAGTGCTCGTACAGGAACGATTCCTTGTGATGGGCGAGGCACCACGCGGCCATGATCGAGCCGCCGCGCGAGACGATGCCCGTCTTGCGGTTGGCGGTGAGCGGCACATACGCCAGGCGCACGCCCGCGTGGACCGTCATGTAGTCCACGCCCTGCTCGGCCTGCTCGATGACCGTGTCCTTGTAGATCTCCCAGGTCAGTTCCTCGGCCCTGCCGTCGACCTTCTCCAGTGCCTGGTAGAGCGGCACCGTGCCGATGGGGACGGGGGAGTTGCGCAGCACCCACTCACGGGTGGTGTGGATGTTGCGGCCCGTGGAGAGGTCCATGACCGTGTCGGCGCCCCAACGGGTCGCCCACGTCATCTTCTCGACCTCCTCCTCGATGGAGGAAGTCACCGCGGAGTTGCCGATGTTGGCGTTGACCTTCACCAGGAACCGCTTGCCGATGATC
The DNA here is from genome assembly GCF_040656475.1 of Streptomyces sp. NPDC049915. Taxonomy (NCBI): domain Bacteria; kingdom Bacillati; phylum Actinomycetota; class Actinomycetes; order Kitasatosporales; family Streptomycetaceae; genus Streptomyces; species Streptomyces sp. NPDC049915. The sequence continues at coordinate 250,873 of NZ_JBFAMH010000009.1, read as the reverse complement.
ATCGGCTCGATCTCCGGATGGTTGACGTTGGCCGGCAGTACGGCGCGGCCCGCCGCGATCTCCTCGCGGACCACCTCGGGCGAGACGTTCTCCCGCAGGGCCACGAACTCCATCTCGGGCGTGATCTCACCCCGGCGGGCGTACGCGAGCTGGGTGACCGCCTGGCCGTCACGGCCGCGACGAGGCTGGCGCGGACGTCCGGGGAAGACCGCGTCGAGGTTGCGCAGGCCTCCGCGCGGCGAGGTGTGCTTGACCCCGTCGTCCTCGGGACGGACGGGGCGGCCCGCGTACTCCTCGGTGTCGCCACGGGCGATGATCCAGTTCTCCCGCAGCGGTGACAGGCCCCTGCGCACATCGGTGTCGACGAGCGGATCGGTATACGGGCCGGATGTGTCGTACAGCGTGACCGACTTCCCGTTGGTGAGGTGCACCTGACGGACCGGCACCCGCAGGTCGGGGCGCGAACCCTCGACGTATGCCTTGTGCCAGCCGATGGACTTCCCGGCCTCCTGAGCCGTCTCGCTCTGAACGGAGGCAGGCGTGCGTGCGTCCTTGTTGGTCATGAGACCTACTCCCTACGCCGGCATTACCCGGTAACAGGTTCGGCGGTCGACGCAGCGGTCACCGTCTGCCGACATTTCGCGCGGAACACCGTGTGTCCCACGTGAAACATCGCAAAGACGGAGGTCAGCGCCCTCTCAGCCCGGTGCTCCGAGCTCCCGCGTGTGCAAAGGTGCCTCCACGCTAGCGTCAATTCGGGCGCGGTGAACAGGGGGCCCCTGTCGTTCTTGCGATGATCGGTCGGTGACCACCACACACCAGCCCCCGTATCCGCCGTCCGAGCCGCCCCGCGGCCAGGGCACGACAGGCCACGGCCAGGACGTCGAGGACGGGCATGCGCAGGGGCACGCATCAGGGTCCGGGCACGGGCATCGGCGCGCGCCCGGTGGCGGCCACGGTCACGGTGCCACCCATGCCACGGGAGGCGGGCACGGTGCCCAGCACTCTGCGGGAGGCGGGCATGGGCACAGTCACAGTCACGGGCCCGCTGCTCCTGTCTCCCGGCATCTGCGCAAGGTCATCGCGGCGATCCTCATCCCGTTCGCCGTAGCGGTGGTCGTGGGTCTTGGCGTGCTGTGGCCCGGGGGTGCCCCGTCCCACCAGCGCACCGGTGTCGGCTTCGACCGGCAGACCCAGCAGGCCACGGTCACCCAGGTGGTCGAGGTGAGCTGCAAGGCGGTCAACGCCTCCGGTGGCACGCCGACCGGCGACACATCCACCGCGGAGGGCTCCTCGGCCCAGCAACAGGCGTCCGCCGCCTGCAAGAAGGCCACCGTCCGGGTCGACTCGGGCAAGGACACGGGCCGGACGTTCACCGAGATCGTGCAGCCGGACCAGACGCGGCAGCTGCACCAGGGCGAGAAGGTCGTGGTCGCCTACGAGCCCTCGGCGCCGAGGGACCTGCAGTACTCGGTCACGGACGTCGACCGGCGCTTCCCGATGGCCCTGCTGGCCGGCATCTTCGCGCTCGCCGTCATCGTCGTCGGGCGGCTGCGCGGGGTGATGGCGCTCGTCGCGCTGGCCATCAGCTTCATGGTGCTGAACTTCTTCATCCTGCCGGCGGTCCTGCAGGGCCAGAACCCGTTGGTCGTCGCCGTCGTGGGCTCCAGTGCGATCATGCTCATCGCCCTGTATCTGTGCCACGGGCTGTCGGCCCGGACGTCCGTGGCGGTGCTCGGCACCCTGATCTCCCTGCTGCTGATCGGCGTCCTCGGTTCGCTGTTCATTGGCTGGGCCGCGCTGACCGGCAACACGGACGACAACACCGGCCTGATCCACGGCCTGTACCCGTCCATCGACATGAGCGGTCTGCTGCTCGCCGGCGTCATCATCGGATCGCTGGGCGTGCTCGACGACGTGACGGTCACCCAGACCTCCGCCGTCTGGGAGCTGCACGAGGCCAACCCGTCGATGGGCTGGCGCGGGCTGTACCGGGCGGGCATCCGGATCGGCCGCGACCACATCGCGTCGGTCGTCAACACCCTGGTCCTCGCCTACGCCGGTGCCGCGTTGCCGTTGCTGCTGCTCTTCTCCATCGCACAGAGCAGCGTGGGCACCGTCGCCAACAGTGAGCTGGTCGCGGAGGAGATCGTGCGCACACTGGTGGGATCGATCGGCCTGGTCGCCTCGGTACCGGTCACCACGGCGCTCGCGGCCCTGGTGGTGGCCGCCGACCGTCCGGGTCCGGCACCGGCCGGCCAGGACCTCGGCGGTGGCACCGCCACCGGCTCGATCCCGGTGCCCGCGGGGCGCGGCGGCCGGGGACGGCGCCGCAAGCACTGAGACACCGGCCGGCACCTTCGCCGTACCGGCCGAACGACTGCAGAAGCGTTCCTGCACATCCCCGCCCAGCAGTGGTGAACCGTTACGCCATCGGTGACGTGACGTATCAGCCCGCGCTCTGCTCCTCCGCGAGGATGCGGTCGAGCGCCTCCTCCAGATGGGCATCGAAATCGGCGAGCGCGCCCTCCTGGCCGAGCGGCACCAGCTTGTCGGTGCGGTCCAGGAACGCCACGATCGGTGGCGCCGACGAACGGAACAGCGCCTGGTCGCAACCGACCTGGAGCCGGATCAGCACCTCGCCCAGCGTGTCGGCTTCGACCGGTGCGATACGGACATCGCCCTCCCCGCACGGCCGCCCCACCCCGTCGAGCAGCAGCTCACGGCCGAACGCCCAGGTCACCGGCGCGTCCCCGGGAAGGTGGAAAGTCAGCCGTACGGCGTAGGGATCACAGGCCTCGTAGCGCAGTTCCACCGGGATGCGGAACGAGAGCTCCTCGGAGACGAGAAAGCTCATCATGACCTCTGCCTGTACTGCCTGCACGGACTCGCGCATTCGCCTACCCCGTCACTTGCCGTCGACTGGCTGGGAATGAACCCCTTGACACTGGAGGCATCTTGCTGAACGTGCACGTGAGATCACAAGGAGTGAGTTTTCAGATACTGATAGACAGGGCCAGCGAGCCCAGCAGGCGCCCGATCTCGTCCTGCAGCTTCCGCGCCGCGGGCAGCAGCCGATCGGCCTGGTGCGCGGGCAGCGAGATGGCCATCGTCGCGGCCGTGGTGCCCACCGTGATCGGCACCGCCGCACACACCGTGCCCAGGGCGTACTCCTGCCGCTCGATCACCGGCTCCATCCGCCGCAGCCGCTCCAGCCGCCGCAGCAGGGCATGGTTGTCACACACCGTGTACGGGGTGATGGCCTGCGCCGGGTAGCGCGCGAGGTGGTCGCGGCGGGCGCCCTCGTCCAACTGGGAGAGCAGGCACTGCCCGATGGCGTGGGCGTGTCCCGTCTCACGGAAGTCGGCCCACTCCTCGACCGCCGGGTTGCCGGGCGTGTCCGAAACGCACATGACCTCGATCTCGCCCTCGCGGTACATGGCGTAATACACCGGCACACCGATCGAATCGCGCCACTGTGCGAGTGTGTCCACGATCGTGCTGCGACGTTTCTGCTCCGCTCCGCTGCTGCCCAGCCGTTCGGCTGACTCACCGAGGAAGAACAGGCCCTTCTCCCGGCAGAGATAGCCCTCGTGCACCAGAGTGCGCAGCAGGTGGTAGGCGGTGGGCAGGGCGAGGCCGGTCTCCCGGGCCAGTTGTTTGGCGGGGGCGCCGTAGGGGTGTTCGGCGACGGCTTCCAGCAGACGCATGGCGCGCTGCACGGAACTGATGAGCGTCGTCGCGGCCGGAGGCTGCTCGGTACCGGGCGTGGCGGCGGGCCGCTGCAGCGGGGGCGCGGTCGAGCAGGGCCGGGCAGGGGGCGGGTGCGGCTCTGCGGATGCGGTGTCAACCGTGGCCAAGGGTCACTCCCGAAGCGCGAGGGGGAGCCCGTGCGGGAACACGGGTGCGGGGGTGTCCGCCATGCGCGGGGGATCGGCCCCGCGTCGGATTCCGGACTCTAACCGTCCGCCGCCGTGGACAGAATGGCTGTCCGGAAAAGTTCCCTCCCCCGAGGGAACCGGCGATTCCCTCGGCGATCACCGGCCGCGGGCCCCTACCAGTCGCTGCGCGAGGACGATCCGGCGGTGAACTTCCGCACGATGTAGATGAGACCGGCGATCAGGGCGACGAAGACCAGCAGCTTGAAGAGCAGCCCGATCACGAAACCGACGACCGTGGCAATCACACCGCCGAACACGACGAGGGCGATGACCGGCACCGCGACCCACTTCACCCACCACGGCAGTCCCGCGAAAATCTCTCGCATCGTCTTCGCCCTTTCCTCACCGGCCCGTTGACGGGTGCCGGACTCTCCTGGATGTCCTGCACTCGATGCTAGGGCCGGGGAGGAGCAGGCGGGGGCCTCGCACCCCCGGTCCTCCCCTGACCCGTCCCCTAGGGAACCCGGAGGAAGAAGGCGGTCCCCTCAGCCCTCCGGCGGGGAGAACACCACGAGAACGCGCAGGTCCTCGCTGATGTGATGGAACTTGTGGGCGACCCCGGCTGGCACGTACACCACGCTGCCGCGTGCCACCTCCGTCGTCTCCAGGCCGACGGTGATCGCGGCGCGGCCGCTGACGACGAAGTAGACCTCGTCCTGGTTGTGCGGCTTTTGCGGGTCGTGCTCGCCCGCGTTGAGCGCGTACAGGCCGACGGACATGTTCCGCTCGCGCAGGAACTGCAGGTAGGCGCCTTCGTTGGCGGCCCGTTCCGCCTCCAGTTCGTCCAGCCGGAATGCCTTCATCGTCTTGTTCGCCCTCGCCTCTGCTCCTGGCCGTGTCCGTCTGCCACGATCAGACACATGAAGAATTTCGTAGTCAAGACGATCGCCAACGCGGGCGCCCTGCTGGTCGCCGTGTGGTTGCTTGACAAGATCACTCTGACCGGATCGAGCACCGGCAAGAAGGCCGGCACGCTGATCGTCGTCGCCCTGGTCTTCGGCCTGGTGAACTTCCTGGTCAAGCCGGTCGTGAAGGTGCTGACCTTCCCCCTGTTCATCCTCACGCTCGGCTTGTTCACCCTGGTCGTCAACGCGCTGATGCTGCTGCTGACCTCGTGGGTGTGCGGCAAGGCCGACCTGAGCTTCCATGTCGAGGGCTTCTGGACGGCCGTCCTGGGCGGCCTGATCATCTCGATCGTGTCCTGGGCCCTGCACGTCGTGCTGCCCGACGAGGACTGAGGCGCCATGAGCTACCGCGTCTGCTTCGTCTGCACCGGCAACATCTGCCGCTCCCCGATGGCCGAGTCCGTCTTCCGCGCCCGCGTGGAGGAGGCGGGTCTCGGCGGTCTCGTCGAGGTCGACAGTGCCGGCACGGGCGGCTGGCACGAGGGCGACGGCGCAGACCCGCGCACGGTCGCCGTCCTGCGGGAGTCCGGGTACGACGGCGACCACACGGCGCGGCAGTTCCAGCCGTCCTGGTTCGCACGGCTCGACCTGGTGATCGCCCTGGACGCCGGGCACCTGAGGGCGCTGCGCCGTCTCGCGCCCACCGAGCAGGACGCGGCGAAGGTACGGCTCCTGCGCTCCTACGACCCCGCCGCAGGCGCCGATCTGGACGTACCCGACCCGTACTACGGGGGCATGGACGGCTTCGAGGAGTGCCTTGAGATGGTGGAGGCGGCGAGCGACGGACTGCTCGCCGCGGTACGTGAGCGGATGGAAGGACGGGCGGCATGAGCGACGCGGACGAGGGTCGGGGCGACGGCACCCGCGCGGTGCGGGCGGGACTGCCCGAACCGGTCAAGCACGAACCGACGCTGCCGGGCCCGGTCTTCGCGGCCCACTTCCATCTGCCGGGCGATCCCACGGGGCCGTACACCTATGGGCGTGACGAGAACCCCACGTGGACGCTGCTGGAGCGGGCCATCGGCGAGCTGGAGGCGCCGGGCGAGGACGGCGTGGAGACGCTGGTGTTCGCCTCCGGGATGGCGGCGATCTCCGCGGTGCTGTTCTCCCAGCTGCGCACCGGGGACGCGGTCGTGCTGCCCAGTGACGGCTACCAGGCACTGCCCCTGGTCCGCACCCAGCTGGAGGCGTTCGGCGTCGAGGTGCGCACCGCGCCGACCGGCGGCGACGCGCAGCTGGAGGTGCTCGACGGCGCGCGGCTGCTGTGGATCGAGTCGCCGTCCAACCCCGGTCTCGACGTGTGCGACATCCGGCGGCTGGTCGAGGCGGCGCACGCGCGTGGCGCCCTTGTCGCCGTCGACAACACGCTCGCCACGCCGCTCGGGCAGCGCCCGCTGGAGCTGGGCGCCGACTTCGCGGTGGCCAGCGGGACGAAGCAGCTCACCGGGCACGGCGACATCCTGCTCGGGTACGTCGCCGGCCGCGGTCGCGAGGCCATGACCGACGTGCGGCGCTGGCGCAAGATCGTCGGGGCGATCCCCGGGCCCATGGAGGCCTGGCTGGCGCACCGCTCCCTGGCCACGCTCGGGCTGCGCGTCGACCGGCAGAACGCCACGGCACTGCAGGTGGCCGAGGCGCTGCGGGAGCACCCGGACATCACCGGACTGCGCTATCCGGGACTGCCCGGCGATCCGTCGCACAAGGTCGCCTGCCGGCAGATGCGGCGCTTCGGGTGCGTCGTCTCCTTCACGCTGCCCACGCGCGCCCGTGCCGACCGTTTCCTGGACGCGCTGCGGCTGGTGGACGACGCCACCAGCTTCGGCGGGGTGCGCTCCACCGCCGAGCGGCGTGGCCGGTGGGGTGGAGACGCGGTGCCGGAGGGCTTCATCCGGCTGTCGGTGGGTGCGGAGGACCCCGAGGACCTGGTGGCCGATCTGCTGCGCGCCCTCAAGGAGTCGGCCGGCTGACCCGCTCACGGACGCGGATACGGTGTCCGGCTCTCCGCGACGGACGGTCCGAACCTCCCCCCTCGTGGCTCGGACCGTCCGCGGTTCCACAGGCCAAGAACCGCGCGCACCAGGCTAGTTGACTCCCTGTCAGTGTCCAATCACGGTAGCGACAGAGACCTATCGACATATTTATAGTTGGGTGCGCGGCCGAGCACCCTGAACGGGCGGCGAGAGGGGAGGGCACGCCATGGATCTGGCCTTACTGCGCACCTTCGTGACCGTGCACCGCGCCGGGTCCTTCACCCGGGCAGCTGCCCTGCTCGGTCTGTCCCAACCGGCCGTGACCTCACAGATCCGCACACTGGAGCGACAGCTCGGCCGCCCCTTGTTCCTGCGCCAGGCCCGCGGGGTGACCCCGACGGCCATCGGCGACGAGCTGGCCCACAAGGCGGCCCCGCATCTGGACGCTTTGGTGGAGATCGCCGAGACGGGGGTCGACGAGGAGTCGTCGTTACGGACCCTGCATCTGGCAGGGCCCCCGGAGTTCATCGCGGAGCGGGCCCTGCCGGTGCTGACGGAGCTGACCGGCGACGACGGACAGGGGCTCGCCCTGCGCGCGTCCTTCGGCACCGCCGAGAAGGCACTCGAAGGGCTGGCGGCCGGCCATCACGACCTGGCCATCAGTACCACCCGGCCCCGAGACGCGCTGCTCACCGCCACCGCACTGTGCGACGAGGAACACGTCCTGGTCGCCGCCCCGCACCGGGTCGAACAGGTCCGCCGCGCCGAACTGCGCCGCGCGGGCGCCCCGGCCCTGCAAAGCCTCCCCGTCGTCGAGGTCCACGAGTCCCTCCCCTTCGTCTCCCGCTACTGGGCCTCCGTCTTCGACTCCCGTCCCGCGCCCTCCGGCGCGATCATCGTCCCCGACCTGCGCGCGGTCCTCACCTGTACGGCGGCAGGGGCGGGGCTCGCCGTCCTGCCCCGCTATCTGTGCGCGGCTGCCCTGGAACGCGGCGAAGTCGTGGCGCTGCACCATCCGACGGTGCCTCCGCTGCGGACCTACTTTTTGGCGGTGCGCACCGGGACACTGGCCATGCCGCACATCGCCCGGGCCCATGAGCGGCTCCAGCGGGCGGCGGCCGACTGGGCCTGAGCCGCTTGCGGTTCACCGAGCGAGTTCGGTTGATGACGGTTCGCGATGTTTCACGTGAAACCGGCGGGGATGTTTCATACGGAACGCGCCGGGCCACATTTCTCCCATGACCGTCCGACCCGTGGTCAAGCGCACCGCCCGCGCCGTTCTCCTGGACGGTGACGACCTCATCCTGATCAAGCGTACGAAGCCTGGCGTGGACCCCTACTGGCTGACACCCGGCGGCGGGGTGGAGCCGGAGGACCCGACCGTCGTCGACGCTCTGCACCGCGAGGTGCACGAGGAGCTCGGCGCCAAGATCACCGACGTGGTGCCCTGCTTCGTGGACACCGTGGAGCACATCGGTGAGGAGGGCGGTGCGACCGGAGTGAAGGTGCAGCACTTCTTCGTCTGCCGCCTGGAATCCATGGACCTCTCACAGCGCCACGGCCCCGAGGTGGATGAGCCGGCCGGCGAGTATGAGATCGTCCGGGTTCCGTTCACCCGCGTCGGCATCGCCTCCGTGCACCTCGTTCCGCTGTCACTGCGGCACTACCTGGACGGGAACATCGAGGGCGTACGCGCCATGCACGCACCCGACCTGGGGTGATGAGCCGCACCGCCTGTTTCACGTGAAACGTCGCCCGTCTGTCCCCGAGCTGTCCGCCAGACCACGACATGGCCAAAAGCACGTACGTCTGCCGTGAAACAGGTGGACGCAGGGGCCTGCCGTCGGACAGCCTGACCTGCGTGCCGACTGTTTCCCTTGCCGCTGTGCCCATCCGCCGTCTGACGCTTCGCGATCTCACCGCCTGCGCGGACCTGTCCGAGAACCGTGGCTGGCCGCGGGAGGAACACAAGTGGGGATTCCTCCTCACCGCGGGGACGGCTTACGGCATCGACGATCCCGAGGGCGGCCTCGTCAGCGCGTGCGTCGTCACCGCGTACGGACCGCGAGAGCGTCCTGTTCTCGGTGCCGTCGGTATGGTCCTGGTCGCCGAGCGCCACGCCCGCCAGGGCGTCGGGCGCCGGATGATGCGGCATGTCCTCGCCGAGATGGGCACGACGCCGCTCACCCTGCACGCGACACCGAACGGCCGCCCGCTCTACGAGGAGCTGGGCTTCAAGACCACCGGCCGGGCGGAGATGGTGGTCGGGCGCCTGACTCCGGACGTCACGGTGGACACCGCGGCCACACGGGCAGCCACCGCCGAGGACCTGCCGGCCATCCTCCGTCTCGACGAGGAGGTGTTCGGTGCCGACCGCACGCCGATCGTGACGCGGCTGCCCGCCTTCGCCGACCAGTTGCGCGTCGCGGAGGACGGTGGGCGGATCACCGGCTACGCCGCCGCGTGGCCGAACATGAACACCCACGTCGTGGGCCCGCTCATCGCCCGGGACACCGCGACGGCCAAGGCGCTGATGACCTCCCTCGCCGCGGGCACCGACCGCCCGCTGCGCACCGACATCGACGTCCGCCACGAGGAACTGCTCTCCTGGGTCAAGGAGCACGGCATGGCGTCCGTCGCCTTCAACTCCGTCATGACCCACGGCATCACCGGCCTGCCGGGTGACTGGAGCCGGCGGTTCGCCCCGGTGACGGTGGCCGCGGGCTGACCGCGCGGTAGACGCACGACAGCGCCGGTTCCCACGGGGACCGGCGCTGTGCTGTGGTGGGGTGGCTGTGCTGTGGTGGGCTGTGGGTCAGGCCAGCGCCTCGACGGCCGCGGAGGCGAAGGCGTGGTCCTGCTCCGGCGCACCGCCGCCGACGCCGATCGCGCCGATCAGTCGGCCGTCGCGGTGAACGGGCAGGCCGCCGGCGATGAACAGCAGCGGCCGGTCGAGCGCGGTGGGCAGGGTGTGGAAGAGGCCGCCGGGCTGGACGGCGTCCACCAAGTCCGCGGTCGGGGCGTCCAGCTGGAGCGCCGTGTAGGCCTTGCGGGTGCTGGTCTCCCCCGAGATCAGCACGGCCCGGTCGTCCCGTCGGAAGGCGAGGAGGTGCCCGCCGGCGTCCAGCACGCTGATGCTGACGGTGACGCCGGCCGTCTCGGCGGCCCGCCGGGCGGCGGCGACGAGGATCTCGGCGTCCTGGGTGGTCAGGGGGGTCACGACGGTGGTGGTGCTCACGGGGGTCTCCTTGGTGAGGGGGTGTGCGGTGTAGCTGGAGAGCGGTGCACGGGGGTGCCGAGGAGGGTCAGTGGTGGACGGCGGCGCGTGGCTCGACGGTCCCCGAGCCGGCCACCACGGTGCGGGGCCCACCGGCCCGGCGCTCCAGGGCGGCCGAGAGCACGGCGAGGACGAGGGCGCCCGCGGCGAGGACGGCTCCCACCCAGTTGGGAGCGGTGTAACCGAAGCCGGCCGAGATCACGAGCCCGCCGAGCCAGGCCGACAGCGCATTGCCGAGGTTGAAGGCGCCGATGTTCACGGCCGAGGCCAGCGTGGGAGCGCCATGGGCCTGGTCGAGGACGCGCTTCTGCAGCGGCGGGACGGTGGCGAAGCCCAGCGCGCCGATCAGGGCGATGGTGACGGCCGCGAGGATCTTGTTGTGCGCGGTGAGCGTGAAGAGCGCCAGGACGACGGCCAGGGCACCCAGCGACACGTACAGCATGGGCATCAGGGCGCGGTCGGCGAACTTGCCGCCGACGAGGTTGCCGCCCACCATGCCGAGGCCGAACAGCACCAGCAGCCAGGTGACGGAGCCGTCGGCGAACCCGGTGACGTGCGTCATCATCGGCGCGATGTAGGTGATGGCCGCGAAGACACCGCCGAAGCCGAGGACGGTCATCGCCATCGCGAGCAGGACCTGGACGTTCTTGAACGCGGCCAGCTCGTGGCGCAGATGCACGCCTTCCGGCTTGGGCAGGTCGGGGACGAGCTTGGCGATGCCGAGCAGGCCGACGACGCCGAGGGCGGCGACGATGCCGAAGGTGACGCGCCAGCCGACGCTCTGGCCGACCAGGGTGCCGAGCGGTACGCCCACGACGTTGGCGACGGTCAGGCCGGTGAACATCATGGCGATGGCGCCGGCCTTCTTGTCGGGGGCGACCAGTTCGGCGGCGACCACGGAACCGATGCCGAAGAAGGCACCGTGGGCGAGTGAGGCCACCACCCGGCCGATGAGCATGATGCCGAAGGCGGGAGCGAGGGCGGACAGCAGGTTGCCGGCGATGAACAGGGCCATCAGCAGCATCAGCATCCGCTTGCGGGGGATCTTGGTGCCGAGGACCGCCATCAGCGGGGCGCCGAACATGACACCGAGTGCGTATCCGGTGACGAGGAAGCCGGCCGTCGGGATGGAGACCCCGAAGTCGCCCGCGACCTCGGGCAGCAAGCCCATGATCACGAACTCGGTCGTTCCGATTCCGAAGGCCCCGATCGCGAGGGCCAGAAGCGCGAGAGGCATGGAGGGGTACACCTTCCCGAACGATTGCAGATGCGCTTTGCGTGCGTCCACAATAATTGCAGACGCGGGATACTTGCAAACGCGCTCTATTGCGTGGCTGCCCTATCCTGGTAGCAGCCGCTCCGGGACGGAGGAAGAACGCCGATGACAGCGACGGACCCCGCGCTCACCGCCCTCGCTCAGGGCTGGTGCGCCCTCTCCCTGCTCCACGGGAGGATCGAGACGCACATCGAGCGCGCCCTGCAGGCTCGGCACGGGCTCAGCGTGCGCGAGTACTCCCTGCTCGACGTGCTCAGCCGGCAGCACGACGGCGATGGCGGACATCTGCAGATGAAGCAGGTCGCCGACGCGGTCGTCCTCAGCCAGAGCGCCACCACCCGCCTGGTCACACGGCTCGAGGACCGCGGTCTGCTCGAGCGCTACCTGTGCCCCACCGACCGTCGTGGCATCTACACCAACGTCACCGACGCCGGTCTGGAGCTCCTCGAGGAGGCCCGGCCCACCAACGACGCCGCACTGCGCGAGGCCCTCGACGAGGCGGCGAAGAACGCGGATCTTGCCCCTCTGGTCCACGTCGTGGAAACCCTGAAGGCACCGCTGCCCGCATAAGGTGCGGTCATGGGAGATCTTGAGATACGGGCCGCCGTCCCCGACGACGTCCCGGCCATCGTCGCCATGCTCGCGGACGACCCGTTGGGTGCCCAGCGCGAGTCCCCCGACGACCTCGCGCCGTACCTGAGTGCGTTCGAGAGCATCGCCGCGGACCCGAACCAGCGCCTGGTCGTCGCGGTGCGCGAGGGCCGCATCGTCGGCACCCTTCAACTGACATTGATTCCCGGCCTGTCCCGGCGAGGGGCCACCCGGTCGATCATCGAAGCGGTGCGGATCCACGCCGACGAGCGCGGCAGCGGGCTGGGCACCCGGCTCATCGAGTGGGCGGTGGACGAATCCCGGCTCCTGGGCTGCCAGTTGGTGCAGCTGACCTCGGACAAGAGCCGGACCGACGCCCACCGGTTCTATGAGCGACTCGGGTTCGAGGGCTCGCACCTCGGTTTCAAGTTGTCCCTGTGACCGACGCGGCGTGGGGGCCGTCTCGCGCCTGTTTCACGTGAAACAGGCGCCTCGCCCCCTCGCCCCCTCACCCGAAGCCACGATGCGTCAGCCGATACCCCGCCACCCCTGCGGGTCGACACCGCCCGGCACCGCGGCGCTGCCGTCGTACGGCTGCCGCGTGAAGGCGAATGAGCCAAGGTCCAAGTGGTCGACCGAGCCGTCGGGCCGCCGCACCGCCTGCAGAACCTCACCGGCGTAGTAGCCCTCCAGCCCGGTCCACGTGCCGTCACCGTTCGGCCGGAAGCGCGAGCGGCGGCCGTTGCCCGTGAGCGGCTCCAGCGACGCCAGCCCGTCGGCCGTCAGCCGCAAGGCGAACCCATGCGTCCCCCAGTACCAGGGCCCGGCCAGCTCCAGTACCGCTGGATCGGCTTCCCGCAACGGGCGCCAGGGTTCGGGGATGCGCGGCTCCGCCTCGGCGACGATCCCCACGAGATCCGCGGCCACGGTCGCGATGGGCGGACCGGAGGTGCAGTTGGCGAGCACTACGGCGGCCACGTCGTCCTCCACGCTGAACTGGAGGCCGGCCAGGAAACCCGGAAGCGATCCGGAGTGCCCTGCCAGCAGCCGCCCGCCGTGGTGCCGGATCTCCAAACCGAGTCCGTAGGCGTAACCGTCGGCCACGTTCGCCGCCTCGGAAGGGGCCGTGGGCGTCCGCATCTCGCGCAGGGACTGCGCGCCGAGCACCCGGTCGTCTCCCTTGGCCAGGAAGGCGGCAAAGCGCGCCAGGTCGCCCGTGGTGGACCACAGCTGGCCCGCGGGGGCCATCCGGCCCAGATCTTCCGCCGGTTCGGGCAGCATCGCATCGGCCCATGGGTGCACGGCCCAGCCTCCGGCCTGTGGGGCACTGGGCCGCACATCCGTGCGACGAAGGTCCAGGGGTTCGAGCACCTCGCGCCGCAGCACGTCCTCCCATGCCTCGCCCCGCACCTTCTCGACCACGGCCCCGAGCAGGGTGAAACCGGGGTTGGAGTAGTGGAACCGCTGACCGACCGGGTGCCGGAACGGCTGCTCCCCCAGAACGTCGGCGAGTTCGGGTCGCAGCGTCCCCGGCGTGCGCTCCCACCACGGGGCCGGCGACTCGGCCGCCAGCCCGCTGGTGTGTGCGAGCAGTTCCCGGATCGTCACCTCGCCCGCGCCGGTGCCGGGCAGATGCTTCTCCAGCGGGTCACCGAGGTCGAGCAGTCCCTCGTCCTGTAGCCGCAGGACCAGAACGGCCGTGAAGGTCTTGGTGATCGACCCGATCCTGTACTGCACATTCTCGTCGGGCCCATGACCGTCGACCGAGGTGCGCGCACCGTGCCAGACGGTGCGTCCGTCGCGGACGACGGCCGCGACGAGCGAGGGGGCCCTGCCGTCCGCCTGGGCCACGGCGATCCGGTGCAACAGCGCACGCCGGGTGGCGGGCAGCAGCTCTTCCTGAAATCTCGTCATGCGCCCAGTCCACCCGCCGGATCAGTCCACGTCGAGCCCATTTCGCCGGGCGCGGCACCACACGGCGGGCGCCTCAGGTCTGCGCCATGTCCACGAAGCGCGAGTAGTGGCCCTGGAAGGCGACCGTGATCGTCGCCGTCGGGCCGTTACGGTGCTTGGCCACGATCAGGTCGGCCTCGCCCGCGCGCGGCGACTCCTTCTCGTAGGCGTCCTCGCGGTGCAGCAGGATGACCATGTCGGCGTCCTGCTCGATGGAGCCGGACTCACGCAGGTCCGAGACCATCGGCTTCTTGTCGGTGCGCTGCTCGGGGCCACGGTTGAGCTGGGAGAGCGCGATCACGGGAACCTCCAGCTCCTTGGCGAGCAGCTTGAGGTTACGTGACATGTCCGACACCTCCTGCTGACGGCTCTCGGCACGCTTGGAGCCGCCGGACTGCATCAGCTGGAGGTAGTCGATGACGACCAGCCTGAGGTCGTTGCGCTGCTTCAGACGGCGGCACTTGGCGCGGATCTCCATCATCGACAGGTTCGGGGAGTCGTCGATGAAGAGCGGCGCCGCGGACACGTCGGGCATCCGGCGGGCCAGGCGCGTCCAGTCGTCGTCGGTCATCGTGCCGGAGCGCATGTGGTGCAGGGCGACACGGGCCTCCGCGGACAGCAGGCGCATCGCGATCTCGTTGCGCCCCATCTCGAGGGAGAAGATCACGCTCGGCAGGTTGTGCCTGATCGCCGCGGCGCGCGCGAAGTCCAGCGCGAGGGTGGACTTACCCATGGCGGGACGGGCCGCGATGACGATCATCTGGCCGGGGTGCAGACCATTGGTGAGCGAGTCGAAGTCGGTGAAGCCCGTGGGCACACCGGTCATCTCGCCGCTGCGTGAGCCGATCGCCTCGATCTCGTCGAGGGCGCCCTCCATGATGTCGCCGAGCGGCAGGTAGTCCTCGCTGGTGCGCTGCTCGGTGACCGCGTAGATCTCCGCCTGCGCACGGTTGACGATCTCGTCGACGTCGTCGTCGGCTGCGTATCCCATCTGCGTGATCCGCGTGCCGGCCTCGACCAGGCGGCGCAGGACCGCGCGCTCGTGCACGATCTCCGCGTAGTACTCGGCGTTGGCCGCCGTCGGGACCGTCTGGACAAGGGTGTGCAGATACGACGCGCCGCCGACCTTGTTGATCTCACCCCGCTTGGTGAGTTCGGCGGCGATGGTGATGGGGTCGGCCGGTTCGCCCCGGGCGTAGACGTCGAGGATCGCCTGGTAGATCGTCTCGTGGGCGGGCTTGTAGAAGTCGTGACCCTTGAGGATCTCGACGACGTCGGCGATCGCGTCCTTCGACAGCAGCATGCCGCCGAGGACCGACTGCTCGGCCTCCAGGTCCTGGGGCGGTACCCGCTCGAAGGCCGAACCGGCGCCGTCCCAGCCGCCGCTGTCCTGCCCCCGGTCGTGCTGCTCCTCACGGGTCCGAACCCCGTCACCGCGCCGGCGGGAAGCGGGCAGACGATCACTTGGACCGCTGTCGGCCCACGGATCGTCCAAGGGCTCGGAAATGCTCACCGAGCCACCTCCTCCCGTCCGCAGAGCGGACCTCGCCGTGCCCCTCTGTTCTAAGGGACGGCACTGACAAACCGAGAGGCCCGACTCCACTTGAGACGCGTTGGTTTTGTGGCGTTTTTCGCCACCGGCGGACGAGCGGGCGCCGGACCACGGTAGGCCCCACGGAGGCGTCAGCCAATCTGGTTATCCACAGGCCATGTGGACGACGGCCCCGATGCTGTGGAGAACCCCTCGAAACCTGTGCACGACCCGGTGGACAGCGCTGTGAACAAGCTCGCTCTGCCACCGAAGCAACGCCTCTGACCTGCGGTTTCGGCATTCACGGGCTGTGCAGAAGAAAAACTTTCCCGGTCGGACCAAGATCACTTCGAACACTGCGCGAGAAGACGCCCACCGTTCCGGTAAGTAAGGGGCTATGCGGCATTGCATCTCTTACCTGTGGACGACTAGATTGCTGCTCATGACACAGGCTCCCCCGACCTCCAGGGTCACCCGCCGCCGCCACGACCGCGAGATCGTCACCCTGGCCGTTCCAGCCTTCGGTGCCCTCGTCGCCGAGCCTCTCTTCGTCATGGCCGACAGCGCCATCGTGGGTCATCTCGGCACCGCCCAGCTCGCCGGGCTGGGCGTCGCCTCCGCCCTGCTCACCACCGCGGTGAGCGTGTTCGTCTTCCTCGCCTACGCGACCACGGCCGCGGTGGCCCGCCGCGTGGGTGCCGGCGATCTCCCGGCCGCCATCCGCCAGGGCATGGACGGCATCTGGCTCGCGGTTCTGCTCGGAGCGGCCGTCATCGCCCTCGTCCTTCCGCTGGCTCCGGCGATCGTCGACCTCTTCGGTGCTTCGTCCACCGCGGCACCGTACGCCATCACCTATCTGCGGATCTCCGCGCTGGGCATCCCCGCCATGCTCGTCGTGCTCGCCGCAACCGGTGTTCTGCGCGGACTGCAGGACACGAAGACACCGCTCTACGTCGCCGTCGGCGGATTCGTCGCCAACGGCGCCCTGAACGCGGGCCTCGTCTATGGCGCCGGTCTCGGCATCGCGGGCTCGGCGTGGGGAACCGTCATCGCGCAATGCGGCATGGCCGCGGTCTATCTCACGGTGGTGATCCGCGGTGCCCGTCGCCACGGCGCCTCCCTGCGACCTGACGCCGCGGGCATCCGCGCCTCCGCCCAGGCAGGCGTTCCCCTCCTGGTACGCACGCTGTCCCTGCGCGCCATCCTGATGATCGCCACCGCCGTGGCCGCTCGCCTCGGTGACGCCGATATCGCCGCCCACCAGATCATCCTGTCGCTGTGGAGCCTGCTGGCCTTCGCCCTCGACGCCATCGCCATCGCCGGGCAGGCCATCATCGGCCGCTACCTCGGCGCGGGCGATCCCGACGGTGCCCGAGCCGCCTGTCGGCGGATGGTGGAGTGGGGCATCGCGGTCGGCGTCGTCCTCGGTGTCCTGGTGGTGCTCACCCGCCCGCTCTTCCTGCCGCTGTTCACCAGCGACTCCTCGGTGACGGACACCGCATTGCCCGCACTGCTGATCGTGGCGCTCTCCCAGCCGGTCTCCGGCGTCGTGTTCGTCCTGGACGGCGTGCTGATGGGCGCCGGCGACGGACCGTATCTGGCGTGGGCGATGCTGGTCACGCTGGCGGTCTTCGCACCGGCCGCGCTGCTTGTCCCGGCGCTGGGCGGAGGACTGACCGCGCTGTGGGGTGCGATGACGCTGATGATGACCGTACGGTTGGTGACCCTCGGGCTGCGCACCCGCTCGGGCCGCTGGCTGGTGACGGGCGCGACGCGCTGACCGTTTCACGTGAAACGGTGCCGGCCTCATCGGGCCCGCCGATCCTCCGGCACGACGATCCGCTGGCGTGTTTCACGTGAAACACGCCCCCCGTCCCCGCCCGGGGCAGCTCCCCGCACACGAGAGGGGCCGCACCCTGACGGGTGCGGCCCCTCTCACCGGCTCGAGCGAGCGCAGCGATCACGCGGTGATCAGCCCGCGACGACCTCGATGTTGACCTTGGCGGCAACCTCGGGGTGCAGACGCACGGACGTCTCGTGGGCGCCCAGGGTCTTGATGGGCGAACCGAGCTCGATGCGGCGCTTGTCGACCTCGGGGCCACCCGACGCCTTGATCGCGGACGCGACGTCGGCCGGGGTGACGGAACCGAAGAGACGACCGGCGTCGCCGGAGCGGACGGCCAGACGGACCTTCACACCTTCGAGCTGGGCCTTGATCTGGTTGGCCTGCTCGATGGTCTGGATCTCGTGGATCTTGCGAGCACGACGGATCTGCTCGACGTCCTTCTCGCCACCCTTGGTCCAGCGGATCGCGAAGTTCCGCGGGATCAGGTAGTTGCGAGCGTAACCGTCCTTGACGTCGACGACGTCGCCCGCGGCACCGAGGCCGGAGACCT
This sequence comes from Streptomyces sp. NPDC049915, assembly GCF_040656475.1. Classification (NCBI taxonomy): domain Bacteria; kingdom Bacillati; phylum Actinomycetota; class Actinomycetes; order Kitasatosporales; family Streptomycetaceae; genus Streptomyces; species Streptomyces sp. NPDC049915. Next base: position 233,033 of record NZ_JBFAMH010000009.1, on the reverse strand, counting down.
CGTGAGTGAGGATGATCTTCATGTTTCGGTCACCCTCCCTTAGCGCGCGGTGGACGTGTAGGGCAGCAGCGCCATCTCACGGCTGTTCTTGACGGCCGTGGCGACGTCACGCTGGTGCTGCGTGCAGTTGCCGGTCACGCGGCGGGCACGGATCTTGCCGCGGTCGGAAATGAACTTCCGCAGCATGTTCGTGTCCTTGTAGTCCACGTACGTGACCTTGTCCTTGCAGAAAGCGCAGACCTTCTTCTTCGGCTTGCGCACAGGCGGCTTCGCCATGGTGATTCTCCTGTGTGATCAAGAAGTTTGGGTACGACCCGCCCTCGACCGGGACCGGCCCCGAAGGACCGGACCGAAGGCCTAGAAGGGGGGCTCGTCCGAGTAGCCGCCACCGCCGCCGGAGCCTCCGCCCCAGCCGCCGCCACCCTGGTTGCCACCGGCGGGAGCGCCGGTCGCCCAGGGGTCGTCGGCAGGAGCGCCGCCGCCCTGCTGGCCGCCACCGGCGGGGCCGCCGCCCCAGCCGGCGCCGCCCTGCTGGCCGCCACCGCCGCCGCCCCCGTAACCACCCTGGCCACCGCGGCCTGCGGCGGTCTTGGTGATCTTGGCCGTGGCGTTGCGCAGGCTGGGGCCGACCTCGTCGACGTCCAGCTCGTAGACCGTGCGCTTGACACCCTCACGGTCTTCGTACGACCGCTGCTTCAGCCGGCCCTGCACGATGACGCGCATGCCTCGCTGGAGCGACTCGGCGACGTTCTCCGCCGCCTGACGCCAGACCGAGCAGGTCAGGAACAGGCTCTCGCCGTCCTTCCACTCGTTGGTCTGACGGTCGAAGGTGCGGGGGGTGGACGCGACACGGAACTTCGCGACCGCCGCACCGGAGGGGGTGAAGCGCAGCTCGGGGTCGTCGACAAGATTGCCGATGACCGTGATGACGGTCTCGCCTGCCATGGGGGAACCTCTCGGCGGGTTTGCTGCTGGCTGCTGGTGGTGCTGCTCGGAATCCCGAGATCAGCTGAGCGGAAGGCTCAGTGGGTCTCGGGGCGAAGGACCTTGGTCCGGAGGACCGACTCGTTCAGGTTCATCTGCCGGTCGAGCTCCTTGACGACCGCGGGCTCAGCCTGCAGGTCGATGACCGAGTAGATGCCCTCGGGCTTCTTCTTGATCTCGTACGCGAGACGACGACGGCCCCAGGTGTCGACCTTCTCGACCTTTCCGCCGCCATCACGGACGACAGAAAGGAAGTTCTCGATCAGCGGGGAGACAGCGCGCTCCTCGAGATCGGGGTCGAGGATGACCATCACCTCGTAGTGACGCATGTGGAACCCACCTCCTTTGGACTCAGCGGCCACGGTCGTTCCGTGGCAGGAGGGTTGTGATGCGTACGCAACGGTATCGGCCGCCACTGACAATCGGGGTCAGTCGGCGGTATCACCCTGGCCAGTCTCGAAGCGGCCTGGGCAGACACCGGTGCAGAGGGTACAGACTACCCGCACACCGGCTTCCGGTTGAAATCCGGCCGGGGAGGCCGTCAATCTGTACACATCGGGTGTGTATGGCGCTACGATGCGCCGTCTTCCGCAGGAGGTGCCCTATGGCACAGGCATTGCGACCCAAGACCGCCTCCGGCCTTCTCGCCACGGACGGAAAGTCCCATCCCCTCCAGGACACGCTGCTCGTCGTGACGCTGGCCCTCGGCTTGCTGGCCTTCATCACGGCTCTTGTCTCCGACGACCTGCACCTGCTCAGCTCCTGGGCCGGTCTGGTGGGCATCCTCGTCGGTGCCTACGGCCAGTGGGTCTCGGTGACCACCCGTGAGCGCTTCGGCATCATCGTGGGCCTGGGCGCGTCCGGCGTCGGATTCCTGCTCGGCATGGCGCACGGCGGTCTCTTCGGCGGCGTCTTCTGACGTCACCCGACATCTCCTTCTCCAGCACCACGCATCTCACCCGGCCGCCGCGCGGCCGGGCGAGATGTGCCGTGCGCCCAGCAGGCGCGCTCCGTGGGCGCAGTAGGCTTCGGCGCTAGAGCCGGAGCCCCTGACCCGTGGGGACAGACCAGCCCGAGGAGCGCCCCGAATGAGCCTGACCCTGAGGACCATCAGTCGCGAGCAGCATCTGGCCTTCATCCAGACCCTGCCGGCGGCGAGTCACATGCAGGTGCCGGCGTGGGCGGACGTGAAGGCGGAGTGGCGCTCCGAGAGCCTCGGCTGGTTCGACGAGCGCACCGGCGAGCTGGTCGGGGCGGGCCTGGTGCTCTACCGGCAGCTGCCCAAGATCAAGCGCTACCTCGCCTATCTGCCCGAGGGCCCGGTCATCAACTGGTTCGCACCGAATCTGCAGGACTGGATCGAGCCGATGCTCGCCCACCTGAAGCAGCAGGGCGCCTTCTCGGTGAAGATGGGTCCGCCGGTGGTCATCCGGCGCTGGAACGCCGACACCATCAAGAAGGGCATCCAGGACCAGGACGTGAAGCGCCTGCGCGACCTGGAGGCCGACTTCATCGAGCCGCGCGCCTTCGAGGTGGCCGACAAGCTGCGTCGTATGGGCTGGCAGCAGGGCGAGGACGGCGGAGCCGGTTTCGGTGACGTCCAGCCCCGCTACGTCTTCCAGGTGCCGCTGGCGAACCGCTCCCTGGAAGAGGTCCACAAGAACTTCAACCAGCTGTGGCGCCGCAACATCAAGAAGGCGGAGAAGGCCGGCGTCGAGGTCGTCCAGGGCGGCTACCACGACCTCGAGGAGTGGCAGCGGCTGTACGAGATCACGGCCGTGCGCGACCACTTCCGGCCGCGCCCGCTGTCGTACTTCCAGCGCATGTGGTCGGCCCTCAACAGTGAGGACCCCAACCGCATGCGGCTGTACTTCGCCCGCCACAACGGTGTGAACCTCGCGGCGGCCACGATGCTGATCGTCGGCGGGCACGTCTGGTACTCCTACGGCGCCTCCGACAACATCGGCCGCGAGGTCCGGCCCTCGAACGCGATGCAGTGGCGGATGCTGCGCGACGCCTACGCCCTCGGCGCGACCGTCTACGACCTGCGCGGCATCTCCGACTCGCTCGACGAGTCCGACCACCTCTTCGGCCTGATCCAGTTCAAGGTCGGCACGGGCGGCCAGGCCGCCGAGTACCTCGGCGAGTGGGACTTCCCGCTGAACAAGCTGCTCCACAAGGCGCTCGACATCTACATGTCGCGCCGCTGACGTCCCGTTCAGTGCTTCCATACCTCTGACACACCGCAACCACGAGAAAGGTTCCAGGTCCGGCCATGGCGCTCACGCTCTACGTCGACACCGCGCGCTGGCGGGCGCACCACAAGCACGTGCAGGAGCAGTTCCCGGGCCTGGTCCCGGTCTGCAAGGGCAACGGCTACGGCTTCGGTCACGAGCGGCTGGCCGAGGAGGCCACGCGCCTGGGTGCGGACCTGCTCGCCGTCGGTACGACGTACGAGGCCGCCCGGATCAAGGACTTCTTCGGCGGCGACCTGCTGGTGCTGACCCCGTACCGGCGCGGCGAGGAGCCGGTGCCGCTGCCCGACCGGGTGGTGCGCTCGGTCTCCTCCATCGACGGCGTGTACGGCCTGGTCGGCGCCCGGGTGGTCATCGAGGTGATGTCCTCGATGAAGCGGCACGGCATCAGCGAGCAGGACCTGCCGCAACTGCACGCCGCCATAGAGAACGTCCGGCTGGAGGGCTTCGCCATCCATCTGCCGCTGGACCGCACCGACGGCTCCGACGCCGTCGAGGAGGTCATCGGCTGGATGGACCGGCTGCGCGCGGCCCGGCTGCCGCTGCACACGATGTTCGTCAGCCACCTCAAGGCCGACGAACTGCAGCGGCTGCAACAGCAGTTCCCGCAGACCCGGTTCCGCGCCCGCATCGGCACGCGGCTGTGGCTGGGCGACCACGAGGCCACCGAGTACCGCGGCGCGGTCCTGGACGTCACGCGCGTGTCCAAGGGCGACCGCTTCGGCTACCGGCAGCAGAAGGCGGCTTCCGACGGGTTCCTGGTCGTCGTGGCGGGGGGTACCTCGCACGGGGTGGGTCTGGAGGCCCCGAAGGCCATGCACGGCGTCATGCCGCGCGCGAAGGGCGTCGCACGCGCCGGCCTCGCCACGGTGAACCGGAACCTTTCTCCGTTCGTCTGGGACGGAAAGCAGCGCTGGTTCGCCGAGCCCCCGCACATGCAGGTGTCCATCCTGTTCGTGCCCGCCGAAGCGGCCGAGCCGAAGGTCGGTGACGAGCTGGTGGCCCATCTGCGCCACACCACCACGCAGTTCGACCGGCTCATGGACCGCTGAGCCGGCACGGCGAACGCCGAAGGCCGTACGCGGGAGCGCCCGTGTACGGCCTTTGTCATACGGTCCCCGGGGGGCCGTTCGCTCAGAGCGAACCCCCTGCCGCCTCACGGCCGTTGCCCCACTCCACCGCCGGGGTGTCGAAGTGGGCTGCGTGCCGTGGGGGATGGGCGGCGGGTCCGAGGACGAACACGTCCTCCGCACCGTCCAGGACCCCGCCGGACGGGTCGTCGTCGCCGGCGACGCGCACCACGTCCCGCTCCGGCATGAGGATGTCGCGCACCACGACGGCGCACAGGTACAGCGTCCCCAACAGGTGCACGCCGATCGCCCAGTGATAGCCGTCGGTCGGCAGACCCTTGTGGGCGTCTCCGCTGGTGGTGTACGCGAGGTACATCCAGATTCCGAGGAAGTACCCCACCTCGCAGGCCTGCCAGATCAGGAAGTCCCGCCACTTGGGCCGGGCCAGCGCGGCCAGCGGCACCAGCCACAGGACGTACTGCGGCGAGTAGACCTTGTTGGTGACGATGAACGCGGCGACGATCAGGAAAGCCAGCTGGGCGAACCGGGGGCGGCGCGGTGCGGTGAAGGTGAGCACGGCGATGCCCAGGCAGCACAGGAGCATCAGCGCCAGCGCGAGCACATTGACGGTCTCGGTGTGCAGCGGGTGGCTGGAGTTCTGCGCCAGGATCAGCCAGAACGATCCGAAGTCGACGCCCCGGTCCTGGCTGAACCGGTAGAACTTCGACCAGCCGTCGAACGCGAAGTACATGACGGGCAGGTTCACCACGAGCCAGGAGACGACCGCACCACCCAGGGCCTTGCCGAAGGCCCGCCAGGTGCCCGCGCGCCAGCACAGCACGAGCAGCGGGCCGAGCAGGAAGGCCGGGTAGAGCTTGGCGGCGGTGGCGAGCCCCAGCAGGACGCCGAAGGCCACGGAGCGGCCCCGGGACCACATCAGCATCGCGGCGGCCGTCAGAGCGACGGCGAGCAGGTCCCAGTTGATGGTGGCCGTCAGGACGTAGGCGGGCGCCAGGGCGACGAGCAGGCCGTCCCAGGTCCGGCGGGCGTGTGTGCGCGAGACGCAGACGGCGATGACGGCCGCGCAGACCATCAGCATCCCGGCGTTGACCATCCAGTACCACTGTTCCTGGTGCTGAATGCTGCCGCTGCCGGGTGTCAGCCAGGCCGCCACCTCCATGAACACGCCGGTCAGCACCGGGTACTCGAGGTAGTCCATGTCGCCGGGCAGCTTGTCGAAGTACGGCACGAGCCCGTCGGCGAAGCCGCGGCCCTGATACAGGTGCGGGATGTCGGAGTAGCAGGCGTGTGTGTACTGCGAGCTGGCTCCGAAGAACCAGGCGCCGTTGTAGCAGGGCGCCTTCTGCACCAGCCCGAGGGCGAACATGCCGATCGCCACCAGGGCGACGATCCGGACGGGCGTCCACCACGAGGCCCCGGTCAGGGCACGCCGTCCGAGCGGGCCGCCGATCAGCTCACTGCCGGCCGCGGCGATCTTGTCGTCCCGGGTCGGCCGTACCGTGTCCGGCTCGTGCGCGCTCGTCGGCGTCGATTCTGCACTGGGCATGGGGCACATCCTGCCGTACAAGGCTGGGAAAACGCCGAGGGCCGCCGCACCTGAGTCGGTGCGGCGGCCCCTGTTTCACGTGAAACGTCGGGACGTTTCACGTGAAACACCCGTCTTGGGCGGTCGGTGACTATCCGGCTGGGCCTCCGAAGAGCCCGCCGCCGCCATTTTGGTTACCCCTCGGGTTGCCGCCGACGCTGTCCGAGGGCGACGGCGACGGAGACACACCGCCGTCCGTGCCTCCGGTGTCGGTGCCACCACCGTTCGCCCCGCCGGCCGGGTCACAGGTCCAGTCCCAGGGCTTGCAGGACTCGCTGACCGACGGCGACGGACTGGGGGAGCTGTGACTGGGCGACGGCGTCGGCGACGGGCTCTCCTTCTCCGACTCCGTCGCCGACGGAGTGGGCGTCGGCGAGGGCTGCGCGTTGATGATCTCGCCGATGGGCTCGGGCGCCGGGAACGGCTTGGCCGGCTCGCCCTTCAGCGCCTCCGCCATGTAGTCGTGCCAGATCTGCGCCGGGAAGGAGGCACCGTGGATCTTCTTCTGGCCACCGGTGCCGAACATCTCGAGAAACGTCCGGTTCTTGTTCGACGCGTCGTCGTCGTACCGGAACATGGTGATCGCCGTGGACAGCTGCGGGGTGTAGCCCACGAACCAGGCGGACTTGTTGCCGTCGGTCGTACCCGTCTTGCCGGCCACGTCGCGGCCGGGGAGCTGGGCGGCCGTACCCGTACCCTTGTCGACCACGGTCTTCAGCACGTCGGTGACGTTGTCGGCGACCTTCTCGCTGAAGGCCCGCTTGGTCTTGGCCCGGTGCTCGAAGGCCACCCCGTCCTTGCTGACGACCTTGTCGACGGAGTACGGGTCGCGCTGCTCGCCGCTGGCGGCGAAGGTGCCGTACGCGCCGGCCATACGGATCGCGCTGGGGTCCGATGTACCGATGGAGAAGGACGGGTAGCTGGTACCGGCCAGACTGCTCTCCAGCAGGCCCGCGTCCATGGCGGCCTGCTTGACCTTGTCGAGACCGACGTCCATGCCGAGCTGGACGAAGGGGGAGTTCACCGACTCCCGCATGGCCTCACGCAGGTCGATCAGGTACTTGGGGGGGTCACCGTACGACTTGTGGCCGTCGTTGGTCTGCAGCCACTCCTCGCCCTTCTCGTTCGTCCAGACGTTGCCCTGGTAGTCCTTGATCTTCAGCTTGTTCTTGGCGTTGTACAGGCTCTTCGGGGAGACGATGGTGCGCTCGTCCTGGGCCTGGTCCGGCCCGAGCTCCGGGTTGCGCTTGCCCCACTCCATGGCGGCGGCCAGAACGAACGGCTTGAAGGTCGAACCCACCTGGGCGCCGGTGGCGTCGGCGTTGTTGGTGAAGTGCTTGGTCGCGTCCTCACCGCCGTAGATCGCCTTGATGGCACCGGTACCCGGGTCCACGGACGCCCCGCCGAACTGGACGTGGGTATCGGTCTCGGGGCGCAGCTTCGGCTTGATGTTGGCCTTCTGCACCCTCGTGACGGACGCCTGGAGCTCCTGGATCTTCTTCTTGTCGAAGGTCGTGTAGATCGACAGGCCGCCCTCACGCAGCTTCTGCTGGTCGACGTGCGTCTCGTCGCTGTGGGTGACCAGATAGCTGTTCGCCAGGTCGACGAGGTAGCCGATCTGACCGCTGAGCCGGGTGTTGGAGCGCGGGTTCTGGACCGTGGGGAGGGTCCGGTACTTGTCGCGCTGCGCGGCGTCGAGATGGCCGTACTCGACCATCTTGTTCAGCGTGTCCTGCATCTGGCTCGTGGCGCGCTTCCGGTTGGCGTCCGGCGTGGCCGCGGGGTCGATCGAGGTGGCACCGGCCGGGTCGTAGTAGGTGGCGCCCTTGAGCATCGCGGCCAGGAACGCGCACTCGCCCGGGTTCAGGTCGACGGCGTCCTTGTTGAAGTAGGCCCGCGCGGCCGCCTGGATGCCGTAGGCGTTGCGCCCGTAGTAGGCGGAGTTCAGGTAGCCGGCCATGATGTCGTCCTTCTTGACGGTGGCCCCTACCTTGATCGAGACGAAGATCTCCTTGAACTTCCGCGTCAGGGTCTGCGACTGGTCGTTGAGCATCGCGTTCTTGACGTACTGCTGGGTGATCGTGGAGCCACCCTGCGTCTCGCCGCCGCGCGCCATGTTCAGCAAGGCCCGGGCGATGCCCTTCGGGTCGATGCCGCTGTCGGTCTCGAAGGTCTTGTTCTCCTGCGAGATCACGGCGTACTGCATCGCCTTGGGGATCTGCTCCAGGTTGATGATCTGGCGGTTGGTCTCCCCGCCCGTCGCGACCATCTGGCTCTTGTCGGCCCAGTAGTAGACGTTGTTCTGCGAGGTCGCGGTCTTGGCCAGGTCGGGGACGCCCACCATGGCGTATCCGATGCCCGCCACGGCCACCAGGCTGCCGATGAAGCCGAGGAACAGACCGGAGACGAGCTTCCAGGACGGCATCCAGCGGCGCCAGCCGTACTTGCCCGCACGCGGGTAGTCGATGATCCGCTTCTTGCCGGGGTCGGCCGCCCGCCCGCGGCCCCGCCCCGGACCGGCGGGCGCCGGGCGGCGCCCCCCACGACCCGGATCGGCCGCTCGGCGTCGGCTCCCGCCTCTCTGTGCCGCTCGGCGGGCCTCGGCACGGCCGCCGTAGGGCCGCTCCTCGGCTTCCGGCCCATAGGCGTCCGACCCGTATGCGTCGGACGGAGACCCGGTGGCGCCTCGCGGTGCCGCCCGGCGGCCGGAGGACGAACCGGACGTACCGCGTCGGCCCGCGGCACGTCCGCCTCCCTGCGGCTGTGGCGGTTTGCGACGGTGCTCGCTCATCGAACGATTACTCCTAGGGCAGGCGCACCCGTGCGCGCCTGGAAACGGCGGCTGGTTTCCGGTCCCCCCGAAGTACGGATGTGGTCGGTTTGGCATTCACCCGTACTGCACCGAGGACGATGACGCCGTCAGGCGTCACTCGGTTCCCGGTGGGATGCATGGCGCACAGACTACGCACCGTCAAAACGCGTCTAGTCCCAAAATTCACCCCAAATCAGGCAACTTGGTTGTGACGAATCAGTGATGTGATCCCGTTCACCGTCGCTCCTCTTGTCGCGCCCGGACGGCCGTTCTATCGTCATGATGTATCGAGTCGATACATCAGCTCGGCATAAGGACCGTCACGGCGCCCGTCACACGGGTCGCGGCAGAGAGGAGGCGACGATGAGCCGGCGTTCCGGGATCCTCGAGTTCGCCGTACTCGGCCTGCTCCGCGAATCTCCGATGCACGGCTATGAGCTGCGCAAACGACTCAATACGTCATTGGGTGTGTTCCGTGCGTTCAGCTACGGGACGCTCTACCCCTGCCTCAAGACGCTGGTCGCCAACGGCTGGTTGACCGAGGAGGCAGGGCCGGGCACCGAGGACGCCCTGGCCGCTCCGCTCACGGGGCGCCGCGCCAAGATCGTCTACCGGTTGACGGCGGAGGGCAAGGAGCACTTCGAGGAACTGCTGTCGCAGACGGGCCCCGACGCGTACGAGGACGAGCACTTCGCCGCTCGCTTCGCTTTCTTCGGGCAGACCTCGCGCGACGTCCGTATGCGCGTCCTCGAAGGCCGTCGCAGCCGGCTGGAGGAGCGGCTGGAGAAGATGGGCGCCTCACTCGCGCGCACCCGGGAGCGCCTCGACGACTACACCCTCGAGCTCCAGCGCCACGGAATGGAGTCCGTGGAGCGCGAAGTGCGCTGGCTGAACGAGCTCATCGAGAGCGAGCGGGCCGGAAGGGACATGCGTTCCCCCGGGGAGACCGCTCAGCAGGACACCACATCTGGAGCGTCGGGCGGCCTGCCCCGTCCCGGGGACACCCCCCGGACGGATACGCCCGACGACACCGCCACGTGAGCGCCCACCGCGGGCCTCACCAGTACACACAGGGAGCAACCGGAATGGGTTCGGTTCGCGTAGCCATCGTCGGCGTGGGCAACTGCGCCGCCTCGCTGGTGCAGGGAGTCGAGTACTACAAGGACGCCGACCCGGCGGCCAAGGTGCCGGGCCTGATGCACGTCCAGTTCGGCGACTACCACGTCAGGGACGTCGAGTTCGTCGCCGCCTTCGACGTGGACGCCAAGAAGGTCGGCCTCGACCTCGCGGACGCGATCGGCGCCTCCGAGAACAACACCATCAAGATCTGCGACGTGCCCACCACCGGTGTCACCGTCCAGCGCGGCCACACCCTCGACGGCCTCGGCAAGTACTACCGCGAGACCATCGAGGAGTCGGACGCCGAGCCGGTCGACGTCGTCCAGATCCTCAAGGACAAGCAGGTCGACGTCCTGGTCTGCTACCTGCCCGTCGGTTCCGAGGACGCGGCGAAGTTCTACGCCCAGTGCGCCATCGACGCCAAGGTCGCCTTCGTCAACGCCCTGCCGGTCTTCATCGCCGGTACCAAGGAGTGGGCGGACAAGTTCACCGAGGCCGGCGTGCCGATCGTCGGTGACGACATCAAGTCCCAGGTCGGCGCCACCATCACGCACCGCGTCATGGCGAAGCTGTTCGAGGACCGCGGTGTCATCCTGGACCGCACGATGCAGCTGAACGTCGGCGGCAACATGGACTTCAAGAACATGCTCGAGCGCGAGCGCCTGGAGTCCAAGAAGATCTCCAAGACGCAGGCCGTCACCTCCCAGATCCCCGACCGGGACCTCGGCGAGAAGAACGTCCACATCGGCCCGTCCGACTACGTCGCCTGGCTCGACGACCGCAAGTGGGCCTACGTGCGTCTCGAGGGCCGCGCCTTCGGTGACGTCCCGCTGAACCTGGAGTACAAGCTCGAGGTCTGGGACTCCCCGAACTCCGCCGGTGTCATCATCGACGCCCTGCGCGCCGCGAAGATCGCCAAGGACCGCGGCATCGGCGGCCCGATCCTGTCGGCGTCCTCCTACTTCATGAAGTCCCCGCCGGTGCAGTACTTCGACGACGAGGCCCGCGAGAACGTCGAGAAGTTCATCCGCGGCGAGGTCGAGCGCTGAACTGAGCGCCGATAGCTCCTGCCAGGGCCGGAAGGGTCCCTGGGGCACTGTGCCCCGGGGACCCTTCCGTGTGTGAGGCTGTGCCGCATGGCCGTCGTCCGCGATCTTCGCGTCCTGCTCCGCTTCAGGGACTTCCGGCGGTTGCTCGCGGTACGGCTGCTCTCCCAGGGCGCGGACGGGATCTACCAGGTCGGCCTCGCCACCTACGTCGTCTTCTCCCCGGAGAAGCAGACCTCGCCCACCGCGATCGCGTCCGCGACGGCGATCCTGCTGCTGCCCTACTCCGTGGTGGGCCCCTTCGCCGGCGTCCTGCTGGACCGCTGGCGCCGTCGGCAGGTTCTCGTCCACGGCAACCTGCTGCGCGCCCTGACGGCAGCGGTGACGGCCGCCCTGATGGTCGCTCACGTCCCCGACTGGCTCTTCTACCTCTCCGCGCTGTGCGTCACCGCCGTCAACCGGTTCGTGCTCGCGGGCCTGTCCGCCGCCCTGCCGCGCGTGGTCGACACCGATCGACTGGTGATGGCCAACTCCCTGGCCCCGACCGCCGGAACGCTCGCGGCGACCGCCGGCGGCGCGCTCGCCTTCGTCGTACGCCTGATGGCCGCGGGCTCCGACGCCGCGGTGGTCCTGCTGGGCCGGTCCTGTATCTGTGCTCCGCGCTCGCCTCGCTGCGCCTGGCCGTGGGGCTGCTGGGCCCCGACCGGGCGCTGGTACGGCCGCGGCTGACGAGGGCGGTCCGGGGCACCGCACGCGGACTCGCAGCCGGTGCGCGCCATCTCGCGGCGCCGCAACGCCGTGAGGCCGCCTGGGCGTTGGCCGCCGTGACGCTGATGCGGTTCTGCTACGGCGCCCTGACCGTCACCGTGCTGATGCTGTGCCGGTACGCGTGGTCCTCCGACCCGGACCGGGGGCTGGCGCTGCTGGGACTGGCCCTCGGCGTCTCGGGCGCGGGATTCTTCGCGGCGGCCGTCGTGTCCCCGTCCGCTGTGGGTCTGCTCGGGCCGGTGCGCTGGATCCAGGTCTGCTCGGCCTGCGCGGCGGTGCTGGTGCCCGCCCTGGGGCTGACGTTCACCCAGGGGCCGGGCCTCGTCGCGGCGTTCGTGCTGGGACTGGTGACCCAGGCCGCGAAGATCGCCACGGACACCGTGGTGCAGTCCACGGTCGACGACGCCTTCCGCGGCCGGATCTTCTCCCTCTACGACGTGCTCTTCAACGTCGCGTTCGTGGCGGCGGCGGGCGTCGCTGCGCTGATGCTGCCGCCGGACGGACGTTCCGCTCCGCTCGTGGTCACGGTGGCTTTGGTCTATGGGGTGGTTGCCCTGGCTATGGCCCGTTTTCGGCGTCCGTAAGTGTCACATCCAAGCCACAGAGTGAACTCGGGAAAGCAAAGTGGCCACAAGGACCCAGTAATTTACGTGGGTCTTATCTCGCGCTCTGCGCACCCACGTTCGAGGGGGACCCCCAAAGTGACCACTCCGCCGCCCCACGGCCAGAACCCGTACGCCCAGACGCCTCCCCCGCCCGTGGGTCAGCAGCCTGGTCAGCCCGGCATCCCGCCGCAGGGCGCTCCCTACGCCCCGTTCCCGAACCAGGCCGCCCCGGGCGTTCCCGGCGCCCCGGTCCCGCCGCCGGTTCCGGCCGCCCCGGCGAAGAAGGGCGGGAAGAAGGTCCTGAAGGTGATCTCCGGCATTGTCGTCGCGATCATCATCGCCCTGGTGAAGTTCGGTGGCATCTTCGGCATCAGCTGGTTCATGAGCCGCAACGACGCGGAGTCGACGTCGGTCGGCGCCTGCATGCACAACAAGGGCACGGACACCGACGCGAAGCTCGAGGAAGTCGACTGCTCCTCGACCGACGCGCAGTACAAGGTCGTGAAGAAGTTCGAGTTCTCCAGCGACGAGAACAAGTGCGAGGGCATCGCGCCGGTCTGGTACGTCCAGTCGGGCGGCGCGCACGACGTGGTGCTGTGCCTGGACGAGGTCAAGAAGTAACCCGTTTGTGGTTCAACGCAACGCAAGGGGCGGTGTTTCACGTGAAACACCGCCCCTTGTGACGTTCCCGGGGTCGTGTTTCACGTGAAACACGACCCCGCTTCGTTGGTTCAGCTCTGCTCGGACCACCAGTCCTTGAGGGCGGCCACGGCCTGATCGTGCTCCATCGGGCCGCGCTCCAGACGGAGTTCCAGCATGTGCTTGTACGCCTTGCCGATCACCGGGCCAGGGCCGACGCCCAGGATCTCCATGATCTGGTTGCCGTCGAGGTCCGGGCGGATCGAGTCCAGCTCTTCCTGCTCCTGCAGCTGGGCGATGCGCTCCTCCAGGCCGTCGTAGGCGCGGGACAGGGCGGCCGCCTTGCGCTTGTTGCGGGTGGTGCAGTCGGAGCGTGTCAGCTTGTGGAGCCGGCTCAGGAGGGGGCCTGCGTCACGGACGTAGCGCCGCACCGCGGAGTCGGTCCACTCACCGGTGCCGTAGCCGTGGAAGCGCAGGTGGAGCTCCACCAGCCGGGAGATGTCCTTGACCAGCTCGTTGGAGTACTTCAGCGCCGTCAGCCGCTTCTTGGTCATCTTCGCGCCGACCACCTCGTGGTGGTGGAACGAGACCCGGCCGTCCTTCTCGAAGCGGCGCGTCCTCGGCTTGCCGATGTCGTGCAGCAGCGCGGCCAGCCGGAGCGTGAGGTCGGGGCCGTCCTCCTCGAGGGCGATCGCCTGCTCCAGAACGATCAGTGTGTGCTCGTAGACGTCCTTGTGCCGGTGGTGCTCGTCGCTCTCCAGCCGCAGCGCCGGCAGCTCGGGCAGGACACACTCGGCGATTCCGCTGTCCACGAGCAGGGCCAGGCCCTTGCGCGGGTGGGCGGAGAGGATGAGCTTGTTCAGCTCGTCCCGCACCCGCTCCGCGGAGACGATCTCGATCCGCTCGGCCATCTCCGACATCGCCGTCACGACCTCGGGCGCGACCTCGAAGTCGAGCTGGGCGGCGAAGCGCGCGGCCCGCATCATGCGCAGCGGATCGTCGGAGAACGACGCCTCGGGGGTGCCGGGGGTGCGCAGCACGCGCGCCGCCAGGTCCACCAGACCACCGTGCGGGTCGATGAATTCCTTCTCCGGCAGCGCGACGGCCATCGCGTTCACCGTGAAGTCACGGCGGACGAGGTCCTCCTCGATGGAGTCGCCGTACGACACCTCCGGCTTGCGGGAGGTGCGGTCGTAGGCCTCGGAGCGGTAGGTGGTGATCTCGATCTGGAAGTCCCAGTCAGCGTCTCCGACCCGGGCCGACTTCTGCACACCCACCGTGCCGAAGGCGATCCCGACCTCCCAGACGGCGTCCGCCCAGGGCCGCACGATCTTCAGGACGTCCTCGGGCCGGGCGTCGGTCGTGAAGTCCAGGTCGTTGCCGAGTCGGCCGAGCAGCGCGTCCCGCACCGAGCCGCCGACCAGGGCGAGCGAGAAGCCCGCCTGCTGGAAACGGCGGGCGAGGTCGTCGGCGACGGGGGCCACCCGCAGCAGTTCGCTCACCGCGCGCTGCTGCGCCTGGCTCAGGGCAGTGGGAGTGTCTTCATTGGCGTTCGGCACAACAGAACAGGGTACGTGCACCGGCGGGCCGCGCAGAGAAGCGCTCCTCTTTATAAGGATCCATGCTTATAGGGATCCATGTCGGGATCTGTGCCGCGGGTACGCCGTCTCGTGATCCCTTGTGCAGACCGCAGCTGATCCTCGGAGCAGACCGCGGCTGATCTTGTGGCGTGCTCCGCCGCTGATCTTGTGGCGCAGACCGCGGCACTTCCACTCGGCGCGCATCGTTACCATGCGTGGACGCACATTCCGACGACCACTGACGACGACGAGGGACGGGCGAGCGCGTGGCCGAGGCGGCAGACATCCAGGGGACCAGTCCCTCACCTGCCCGCCGCTGGTTGCGGCGCACCGCCGCCGTGCTCACAGGAGTGCCTCTGCTGGCCGGGCTGGTGCAGCTGCCCGCCGCACCGTCCGCCGCGGCCGCACCGCATGCGGCACCCGCCGCATCGGGCTCGCGCACGGTGTCCGTGGCTGTGGATTCGCTCACCCCGAGTGCCCTCTCCGACGGTGACACCCTGACGGTCTCCGGCACCGTGACGAACAACGGCCGGCAGGCGGTCACCGACGCCCACGTGGGGCTGCGGGTCGGTCCGGAGCTGTCCACCCGCTCGGAGATCGACGCCGCCGCCGAGCGCACGGGCTACACGCCCGGCGCCGACGGCTCGGAGATCGGCGGCACCTACATCGCGAAGTTCGCCAAGCTCACCCCCGGCGTCGCCGAGCACTTCAGCATCTCCGTACCGGTGGACAAGCTGGACCTCGGTGACGACGGCGTCTACCAGCTCGGCGTCTCGCTCTCCGGGAAGACGCCCACGCAGTCGTGGGAACAGGTCATGGGCATCCAGCGGACCTTCCTGCCGTGGCAGCCCGACGAGGCGGACACCAAGACGAAGACGACCGTCCTGTGGCCCCTGATGTCGTCGGTGCGGATGACCGCCGAGACGAGCCCGGGCGAGCAGCAGACGCCGGTCTTCCTCAACGACGACCTGGCCAAGGAGCTCGCCCCGGGCGGTCGCCTGGAGCAGATGGTCGCGCTGGGCAAGAGCCTGAACGTGACCTGGGTGGTCGACCCCGACCTGCTGGCCTCCGTGGATGCGATGGCGGGCAGCTACAAGGTCCGGGGCGCCGACGGGACCGCGACCCCGGGCCGCAACCAGGTGGTGGCCAAGCAGTGGCTCGCCGAGCTGCAGCAGGCGGTGGCGGGCAAGGAGGTCGTCGCCCTGCCGTTCGGGGACCCGGACCTGGCCTCCCTCGCCCACAACGGCACCGGCGTGACCGGCTCGCTCAGCCAGCTGAAGGCGGCCACCGACGTCGCGGCGATCACGGTGCAGAGCGTGCTGCACGTCACGCCGACCACCGACTTCGCCTGGCCCGTGGCCGGCGCCGTCGACCCGTCGATCATGAAGGTCGCCACCTCGGCGGGCGCCGACAAGGTCATCGCGCGCAGCGACAGCCTGCGGGATACCGCCGGGCTGCCCTACACGCCGTCCGCCGCCCGCCCCGTCGGCGGCGGCACCACGGCGGTCGTGGCCGACGCCCGGCTGTCCACACAGTTCCAGGGCGACCTGACCACGGCCTCCGCCTCCTCGCTCGCGGTGCAGCAGTTCCTCGCGCAGAGCCTCGCGCTGAACCAGCAGTCCGACAAGGAGCGCAGCATCGTGGTCGCCCCGCAGCGGATGCCGACCGCGAGCCAGGCGCAGGCGATGGCGGAAGCCGTGGCGGCGCTCCAGGGCAGCACGTGGTCGCAGCCCCAGCAGCTGACGGCGGCCGCGAAGGCCAAGCCCGACCCGGACGCCACCACGACGATGCCCTCGGGGTGGGCGTACCCGTCGTCGCTGCGCCGCCAGGAACTGCCCCGGTCGGCCTTCGCGCAGATCGCGGCCACGCAGGACAAGCTCGACAACTTCCAGGTGATCCTCACCGACCCGTCCCGGGTCGTGACCCCCTTCGGCCGGGCCATGAACCGCGAGATGTCCACGTCGTGGCGCGGCCGGGCCGGGGAGGCACGGGCGTTCCGCCGGGGCGTGGAGGACTACCTGGACACGCTCGCCCACCAGGTGAAGCTGATCGACAAGTCCGACACCAAGCTGTCCGGGCGCAGCGCCACCATCCCGGTGTCCGTGCAGAACAACCTGCTGCAGGGCTCCGACCATCTGGTGCTGCGGCTGACCTCGACCAACCCCACCCGCCTCAAGATCGGCGGCGGGGCCTTCGACGAACAGCCGGTCACGGTCTCCGGCGGGCACAGCCAGACGGTGAAGTTCACCACGTCCGCGAACGTCAACGGCCAGACCACGGTGATCGCCCAGCTGTTCACGGAGGACGGCCGCAAATACGGCTCCCCCGTCTACTTCGATGTGAAGGTCACCGAGATCACCGCCACGGTGATGCTGGTCATCGGCGGTGGCGTCCTGCTGCTCGTCCTGGCCGGCTTCCGGATGTACACCCAGCGCAAGCGGGCCGCGGCCCGCACCGCCGAGAACGCCGAGTCGCCGCAGAACGGCGGCGCCGACGAGGAACCGGGTGGGACGGCGGCCGCCGAGGAGAACCCGGACGGCCCCCGGGACCGTCTCACGCAAGAGTCCGCCGCCCACCCGGGGGCAGACGGTACGCAGCCGAGTGACCCGACACCGGACACCGCAGCGGAAAGCCCGGACCCGTCCGGGACGGGTGAGAGAGTGGACCGTTGAGGATGTCGTGGCCGTGGGCCCGGGACAATGAGGTGGGGTAACCATGAACGCGCCGTACGACGGTGACCGCGGCCAGGCCGTGGGCGGCTCGGACCCCGAGGGCCCGCCGCCCGAGAACGGCCCGGTACCGCCGCAGCACCCCGCGGACATGTACCTCCAGGACGCCTACGACCAGGACCCCTACCGCGGGCAGGACCTCTCCGCCCAGGACCCGGTCGCCGAGGCGCTCTACGACCGTGCCGCGCACCCCCCGCCCCCGCCGGGCACCTTCCCGCCGGCGCAGCAGCTGTACGCGCAGCCGCAGCAGTCGCCGTACGCCCCGGACCCGCACGTGTGGGCGCAGACGCCCGCGCCGGAGCCGGACGGCCCGACCCAGTACCTGCCGTTCGGCGACGATCCCCGCACCACCCAGTACGTGGGGGTGGACGACCTCGTCAGCCAGGCCGGCGAGGGCCGCCACGAGCCGGATGCCTTCGCCCACCTCTTCCGCGACCAGCAGCAGAGCGCCGGCCACCCCTCGTACGAGCAGCAGCCGTCGGTGCCGGGTCCGGCGGCCGCACCCGGCACCGGGCAGGGACCCGCGGGCCCGCACCAGGCGCCGCCCGCGCACAGTGCCGAGCAGACGCTCCATCTGGGCGCCACCCCCGCCGCGCCCGTCGCCGCGGACGCCTCGGCCGACGTGGAGGCTCCGGCGGCCGTGTCCGCCGCGCCCGCCGCGCCGGTGAAGAAGGGCGGCCGCGCCGCGGGTCTGCTGAAGTCGAGCGCCGTGATGGCGGCGGGCACGATGGTCTCCCGCCTGACCGGCTTCGTCCGTTCCGCGCTGATCGTCTCCGCGCTCGGCGTCGGCCTCCTCGGTGACACCTTCCAGGTCGCCTACCAGCTGCCGACGATGATCTACATCCTGACCGTCGGCGGTGGACTGAACTCCGTCTTCGTCCCGCAGCTCGTCCGGGCCATGAAGGACGACGAGGACGGCGGCGAGGCCTACGCCAACCGGCTGCTGACGCTTGTCATGGTGGCACTCGGGCTGCTGACGGCAGCAGCAATCGTCGCCGCGCCGCTGCTGGTCCATCTGCTGTCGCCCTCCGTGGCCGGCGATCCGGCGGCCAACGACGTGGGCATCACCTTCGTCCATTACTTCGTGCCGTCCATCTTCTTCATGGGCATCCATGTCGTGATGGGCCAGGTGCTCAACGCCCGGGGCAAGTTCGGCGCAATGATGTGGACCCCGGTCCTGAACAACATCGTCATCATCGTGACGCTGGGCATGTTCATCTGGGTCTACGGCACCGCCGCGGACTCCGGCATGAAGGTCACCAACATCCCGCCGGAGGGCCAGCGCCTCCTCGGCGTCGGCATCCTGCTCGGGCTCGTCGTCCAGGCCCTGGCAATGATTCCGTACCTGCGGGAGACCGGGTTCCGGCTGCGGCTGCGCTTCGACTGGCGCGGCCACGGCCTGGGCAAGGCCGTCACCCTCGCCAAGTGGACCTTCCTGTTCGTCCTGGCGAACCAGGCCGGCGCCATCGTCGTCACCAACTTGTCCACGGCCGCCGGAAAGCACTCCCCGGTCGACGGCACCGGCTTCGCCGCCTACGCCAACGCGCAGCTGATCTGGGGCCTGCCGCAGGCCATCATCACGGTGTCGCTGATGGCCGCCCTGCTGCCGCGCATCTCCCGCTCGGCGGCCGAGGACGACACCGGTGCGGTCCGGGACGACATCTCGCAGGGCCTGCGCACCACGGCCGTCGCGATCGTGCCCATCGCCTTCGGGTTCCTGGCCCTCGGCATCCCGATGTGCACGCTGATCTTCGGCTCATCGGGCACGAGCGAGGCCACCAACATGGGCTACATGCTGATGGCCTTCGGCCTCGGCCTGGTCCCGTACTCCGTGCAGTACGTCGTACTGCGTGCCTTCTACGCCTACGAGGACACCCGCACGCCCTTCTACAACACGGTCATCGTGGCCGCGGTCAACGCCGGCGCCTCGGCGCTGTGCTACTTCCTGCTCCCGGCCCGCTGGGCCGTGGTCGGCATGGCCGCCGCGTACGGCCTGGCCTACGCCATCGGTGTCGGTGTCGCCTGGTCCCGGCTCCGCAAGCGCCTCGGTGGTGATCTGGACGGGGCCCAGGTCCTGCGCACCTACGCACGGCTGTGCATCGCCTCGGTCCCGGCCGCCGCGCTCAGCGGCGCCGCCTGCTACGGCATCGGGCACGCGCTCGGCCAGGGTGTGGCCGGCTCCTTCGCGGCCCTGCTGGCCGGTGGGGTCGTCCTGCTCGGCGTCTTCTACGCCGCCGCCCGCCGTATGCGTATCGAGGAACTGAACTCGCTCGTGGGTATGGTGCGCGGACGACTGGGCCGCTGAGAGAGGGTAGGCGCACAACCAACGGACGCCACCGTGTGTCGTGCATAGCGGCGGACTGTGGGCACAATTGGTTTCGGCGTCGGACGGCGCGCTCGTCGTCGCACGGCGCGCAAAGGATGGGGAGGCAGGAACGACGGTGGCGGAACGGAGCACGGCTGCCGTCGACGTGGCAGACAACAGCGACGACGAGTCGCTGACCGCACAGGCGGACCAGTCCACGGCCGACGGGGTGGCCCAGAACCGGGAGCGGGACACGGACATCGACGAGGCACAGGGGAGTGGTGGGACGGCGGAACATCCCGGAAAGGCCTCACCGCCGGAGCTGCACAGCGGTCACAAACTGGCCAGACGCTACCGTCTCGAGGAATGCGTCACCCGTCTGGACGGATTCAGCAGTTGGCGTGCGGTCGACGAGAAACTGCGCCGCGCCGTCGGTATCCATGTCCTGCCCGCCCACCACGCGCGGGCCCGCTCCGTGCTGGCGGCGGCCCGTTCCTCCGCATTGCTCGGCGACCCCCGCTTCGTGCAGGTCCTGGACGCCGTCGAGGAGAACGACCTCGTCTACGTCGTCCACGAGTGGCTGCCCGACGCCACCGAACTGACCACCCTGCTCGCCGGCGGCCCGCTGGAGCCGCACGACGCCTACCAGATGGTCAGTCAGATCGCCGCCGCCATGGCCGCCGCCCACCGCGAGGGTCTCGCCCATCTGCGCCTGAACCCCAACGCCGTGCTGCGCACCTCCACCGGTCAGTGGCGCATCCGCGGCCTGGCCGTCAACGCCGCGCTGCGCGGGGTCAGCTCCGACACCCCGCAGCGCACCGACACCGAGGCGATCGGCGCTCTGCTGTACGCGGCGCTCACCCAGCGCTGGCCGTACGAGAACGACGCCTACGGCCTGTCCGGTCTGCCCAAGGACCTCGGTCTGATCCCGCCCGACCAGGTACGGGCCGGTGTCCACCGCGGCCTGTCCGAGCTCGCCATGCGTGCCCTCGTCAACGACGGGGCGACCGCCTCCCGGCACGAGGCGCCGTGCACCACTCCGGAGGAACTGGTCAAGGCGATCGGCGAGATGCCCCGCATCCGCCCGCCGGAGCCGGCGTTCACCGCACCGCCCGAATACCAGCGCACGACGTACCAGCAGGGCTCCTACGGCCGCCCCTCGGCGCACCCGGGCGGCACGCAGCCGGTGCCCACCCCGCCGCCCCCGCTGCAGAGCCGTACCGGCAAGGCGCTGAAGTGGGCGGTGTCCGCCCTGCTGATCGCCGCGCTCGGGCTGGGCAGCTGGCAGCTCGCGGACGCCCTGATGGACCGGGGCGGCACAGCCGAGGACACCGACCAGACCCAGACCACGGACGGCAACGGCAAGGCCGGCGACCAGAACAGGCCGACCAAGCCGATCCAGATCGAGAAGGCCGAGGAGTACGTGGCGGAGGGGTCCCCCCAGGCTCCTGAGGACGTGGGCAACACCTACGACAGCGACAGCTCCACGTACTGGCGCACCAAGCGCTACAACGAGGGGCCCACGCTCGCCCCGTACAAGCCGGGCGTGGGCATCGTCTACAAGCTCGGATCGGCGCAGGAGGTCCAGTCCGCGTCGATAGCGCTCCGGTACCCCGGTGACCACACCACCGTCCACCTGTACGCCACCGACTCCCTGACGCCGTCCACGACGATCGACGGCATGCAGGAGATCGGCACCGCCACCACGAGCGGCACCTCGCTCACCGTGAAGGCGTCGAAGACGGTGAAGACGCGGTACGTCCTGCTGTGGATCACGGCAGTGCCGAACGCGCCCTCGGACGGCTACAGCAGCGCGGGCTGGAAGCAGGCCGTCACCGACGTGACGTTCAAGGGCTGACATCTCACCGAGGGGGAGGGGGTCGGATGGCGGACGGCAGCGGATACGACGGTGTGAGCGATCAGGAGTTGCTCGCCCGTCATACGCAGGGAGACCCCGACGCCTTCGGTGAGCTCGTGCGGCGCCACCGGGACCGGCTGTGGGCGGTGGCCCTGCGTACGCTCGGGGACCGCGAGGAGGCCGCCGACGCGGTGCAGGACGCCCTCGTGTCCGCCTACCGGGCCGCCCACACCTTCCGCGGACAGTCGGCGGTCACGACCTGGCTGCACCGGATCACGGTGAACGCCTGCCTCGACCGCGCCCGCAAGGCCGCCTCCCGCAAGACCTCGCCGGTCGACGACACCGAGCGGCTGGAGCAGCTGCTGGAGCCGCACGAGTCCGCCTCCGCGCCCGCGGAACGCAACGACCTCCACCGCCAGCTCCTGGAAGCGCTCGGCACCCTCCCGGCCGACCAGCGGGCCGCCCTGGTGCTGGTCGACATGCAGGGGTATCCCGTCGCCGAGGCCGCCCGCATCCTCGACGTGCCGACCGGGACCGTGAAGAGCCGCTGCGCCCGGGGCAGAGCCAGACTGGTTCCGCTGCTCACCCATCTGCGCTCCGAAAACGCCTCCGACAGCGGAAAACCGGACGCGGGACGGAACCGGGTGGACGGGACATCCGTCCCACCGGCAGCGGAACCCGGCGACCCGGGTTCCGGTGAGGCAGGACCGAGCGACTCAGCTGCTGTGAAGGGCGGAGGTGGGCGAGCGTGACATCCACGACGGACATGGCCGGGCACCCGGATGTCGCCGAGATCTCCGACCTCGCCGAGGGACTGCTCCCGCCGGCGCGGAGCACGGACGTCCGGCGGCATCTGGATTCGTGTGAGCTGTGCGCGGACGTCTACGCGTCGCTGGAGGAGATCCGCGGGCTGCTCGGCACGCTGCCGGGCCCGCCGCGGATGCCGGCCGATGTCGCCGGCCGCATCGACGCCGCCCTTGCCGCCGAGGCCCTGCTGAGCGCGACCACTCCGGAGGAGCGCTCCGAAGAGGCGGCCGCTTCCTCGGTCAGCGAGCACGATGCGCATGTTTCACGTGAAACAGCGACCGTCTCCGACCGCCCCGCCGGACACGCCCGTACCGCCACCACGGGGCCCGGGCGCAAGCAGCGTCCGCGCCGCAGCCGCCGTACGGTCGGGCTCATCAGCGCCGCCTGCGCGGCTGCCGCTGTCGGGCTCGGTGCTCTCCTGGTGTCCACGCTGACCGGCGGCACCTCCGGCACGACGGCACAGCAGCACCAGTCCTCCGCTGCGGACACCTTCTCCGAGGCCAGGCTGTCACAGCAGGTCGACCGGCTGCTCGCCCAGCAGCAGAGGTCCGGGGACGGCTCGCGCACGCCACACAGCTTCGGTGCGGACTCCAGGACCGGCACCGAGCAGCCCAAGGTGTTCCGCTCCGGGCCCACGGTCCCCGAGTGCGTCCGCCGGGGCCTCGGCCGCGACGATGCCGCCCTGGGCACCGAGACAGGCACCTTCCAGGGCAAGGACGCGCTGCTCGTCGTGGTGCCCGACACCTCCGACGTGAACCGGGTCGACGCCTACCTCATGGACGCCACCTGCGTCGCCCATCCCTCGGCCGGCACCGCCAAGGTGCTGCTCAACAACTCGTACACGCGTCCCTGAGGACAGCCCGCCCGTGTGCACGGACACGGCGGGAATGCACGCCCCTTAGGATCCGTTGGGTGGGGTGAGAGTTCTGAAGGGGCTCCACCGGCCGTACGACGCAGTCCAGAGACGAGGAACCAAGCCGTGAGCGACGTCCGTAACGTGATCATCATCGGCTCCGGGCCCGCCGGTTACACGGCGGCGCTGTACACCGCGCGCGCGTCGCTGAAGCCCCTGGTGTTCGAGGGCGCCGTGACCGCGGGTGGCGCCTTGATGAACACGACCGAGGTGGAGAACTTCCCGGGCTTCCGCGACGGCATCATGGGCCCCGAGCTCATGGACAACATGCGCGCCCAGGCCGAGCGCTTCGGTGCCGAGCTGATCCCGGACGACATCGTCTCCGTCGACCTCACCGGTGAGATCAAGACCGTCACCGACACCGCCGGCACGGTGCACCAGGCCAAGGCCGTGATCGTCACTACCGGCTCCCAGCACCGCAAGCTGGGCCTGCCGAACGAGGACGCGCTGTCCGGCCGCGGTGTCTCCTGGTGTGCCACTTGTGACGGCTTCTTCTTCAGGGACCAGGACATCGCCGTGATCGGCGGCGGTGACACCGCGATGGAGGAGGCCACCTTCCTCTCGCGGTTCGCCAAGTCCGTGACCGTCGTCCACCGCCGCGACACGCTGCGTGCCTCCAAGGCCATGCAGGAGCGCGCCTTCGCCGACCCGAAGATCAAGTTCGTCTGGGACAGCGAGGTGGCCGAGATCCAGGGCGAGCAGAAGCTGTCCGGCCTGAAGCTGCGCAACCTCAAGACCGGCGAGCTCTCGGACCTGCCGGTGACCGGTCTGTTCATCGCGATCGGTCACGACCCGCGCACCGAGCTGTTCAAGGGCCAGCTGGACCTGGACGAGGAGGGCTACCTCAAGGTCGCCGCGCCCTCCACCCGGACGAACCTCACCGGTGTCTTCGGCGCCGGTGACGTGGTCGACCACACCTACCGCCAGGCGATCACCGCGGCCGGCACCGGCTGCTCCGCCGCCCTGGACGCCGAGCGCTACCTCGCTGCCCTCGCCGACAACGAGCAGCAGGCAGAGCCCGAGAAGACCTCCGTCTGATCCCCCTTCCGCCCCACGCACCGACCGATTAAGGAGAGCCCACCGTGGCCGACCTGAAGAACGTGACCGACGACTCCTTCGCTCAGGACGTCCTCAAGAGCGACAAGCCTGTCCTGGTGGACTTCTGGGCCGCCTGGTGCGGCCCGTGCCGCCAGATCGCTCCGTCTCTCGCGGCGATCGCGGCCGAGTACGGCGACAAGATCGAGGTCGTCAAGCTCAACATCGACGAGAACCCGGCGACGGCCGCCAAGTACGGCGTGATGTCCATCCCGACGCTGAACGTCTACCAGAACGGCGAGGTCGCCAAGACCATCGTCGGCGCCAAGCCGAAGGCCGCCATCGTGCGCGATCTCGAAGACTTCATCGGCTGACGTTTCACGTGAAACATCAAGGGGCCGGCCCTCAAGGGCCGGCCCCTTTCATGTCGTGGAGGATTACAGCGGTCGCAGCGCCGGCTCCTTCTGCACCGCGCCCAGCAGACGGTCCAACGCCAGCTCCACGTCTTCCTTCCACGACAGCGTGGAGCGCAGCTCCAGCCGCAGCCGCGGATGCGCAGGATGCTGGCGGACCGTCTTGAAGCCCACGGCCAGCAGATGGTCGGCGGGCAGCAGACAGGCCGGCTCCTTCCAGCGGGCGTCCCCGAACGCCTCGATGGCCTTGAACCCGCGGCGCAGCAGATCCTTGGCGACCGTCTGGACCATCACCCGGCCCAGCCCCTGCCCCTGGTATCCCGGCAGGATGAAGGCGGTGATCAGCTGCACGGCGTCCGGCGAGACCGGGCTGGTGGGAAAGGCAGTAGAGCGGGGCACGTAGGCGGGCGGCGCGTAGAGCACATAGCCCACCGGCTTGTCGTCCACGTAGACGACCCGGCCGCAGGAGCCCCAGTCGAGCAGGACCGCGGAGATCCAGGCTTCCTTCTCCAGAGCCGGTGTGCCGGCCTTTATCGCGGCTTCGCCACAGACGGGATCGAGCTCCCAGAAGACACACGAGCGACAACGCTTGGGAAGGTCCTGAAGGTTGTCCAGCGTGAGCGGTACGAGCCGACGCCCCATGAAGGCTGTTCCTCGCTTTCTTCGCTCGCCGAACCACGGGCGGCTGACAGAGCACTCCGTTCCCTGAGCAGGCTGCCGACGAAGCCGCCGACCGCGCCCAGCCCCAGTCCCGCGCTCACCAGCCCGGTCCGGCTCATCGTTCGCACGGCTCCCCGCCTCCCACTCAAAGGTGCCTGCCAGGTGGATGCGCCATACCTCAACGCATCGTATCCACGATGCGATTGCATCGATACCGGCAGAAAGCAAAGAGCGGGCCGTGTTCCGGTACACACCGGACACGGCCCGCTCCCGCAAGGTGATCAGGCGTCGGACTCCTCAGCACCGTCGTCCTGGAGGCTCCTGGACAGCACCGGCCCCTCGCCCGGGGCGAGCGTGCCGAGGATCCGCTCGAGGTCTTCCACGGAGGCGAACTCGACAGTGATCTTGCCCTTCTTCTGGCCCAGGTCGACCTTCACCCGCGTCTCGAAACGGTCCGAGAGCCGGCTCGCGAGATCGGACAACGCCGGGGAGAGCCGACCGCCGGCCCGCGGGCCCTTGGCACGCTGAGCCTTCTGCGGGCGCGACCCCATCAGGGTCACGATCTCCTCCACCGACCGCACCGAGAGCCCCTCGGCAACGATGCGGTGGGCCAGCCGGTCCTGATCCTCGAGGTCGTCGACGCCGAGCAGCGCCCGCGCATGACCGGCCGACAGCACGCCCGCGGCCACCATGTTCTGCACCTTGGGCGACAGCTTCAGCAGACGCAGCGTGTTGGAGACCTGCGGGCGGGAACGGCCGATGCGGTCCGCCAGCTGGTCGTGGGTGCAGTTGAAGTCCTTCAGCAGCTGATCGTAGGCGGCCGCCTCTTCGATCGGGTTCAGCTGCGCCCGGTGCAGGTTCTCCAGCAGCGCGTCCAGGAGGAGCTTCTCGTCCTCCGTGGCCCGCACGATCGCCGGGATGGCGTCCAGCCCCGCCTCACGGCAGGCCCGCCAGCGGCGCTCCCCCATGATGAGTTCGTACTGGGCCGGGCCGACCTGCCGGACGACGACCGGCTGGAGGAGACCGACTTCCTTGATGGAGGTGATGAGCTCCGCCAGTGCCTCCTCGTCGAAAACCTTACGGGGCTGTTCCGGGTTCGGCCGGATGGCGTCGAGAGGGATCTCCGCGAAGTGGGCTCCGAGAGGAGGCGCAGGCATCTCCGGCGCGGATGCCGTCGGTTCCTCTGTTTCACGTGAAACAGAGGGGAGCGTGGCCAGCCTGGCGGCGGCCACTCCACGGTCGCTCGTCAGCAGCGGGACCGACGCGGGGGATGCCGACGCGCCACCTCCCAAGGCCGTCGCGGCTGGTGTCTTCTCGGTCGGGGCAGCAGGAATCAGCGCGCCGAGTCCACGTCCCAGCCCCCTCCGTCGGTCGCTCACTGGATGCCCTCCACCATGTTCGGGTTGCTCTGGGCGCCGATGTGGGCGTGCGCCGCCTCATAACTGACGCCGACGCCCCTCAGCGCGATCTCTCGTGCCGCCTCAAGATAGGACAGCGCACCGCTCGACCCCGGATCGTAGGTCAGAACCGTCTGCCCATAGCTCGGTGCCTCGGAGATACGGACCGAGCGAGGGATGCTCGTCCGCAGCACCTCGTCACCGAAGTGGGTGCGCACCTCTTCGGCGACCTGAGACGCCAGGCGCGTCCGGCCGTCGTACATGGTGAGCAGGATGGTCGACACATGCAGCGTGGGGTTGAGGTGTCCCCGCACCAGATCGACGTTGCGCAGCAGTTGGCCCAGGCCTTCCAGTGCGTAGTACTCGCACTGGATCGGGATCAGGACCTCCTGGCCCGCGACGAGCGCGTTGACCGTCAGCAGGCCGAGCGAGGGCGGGCAGTCGATGAGGATGTAGTCCAGCGGCTGCTCGTAAGCCTGGATCGCCCGCTGCAGCCGGCTCTCGCGCGCCACGAGCGAGACCAACTCGATCTCCGCACCGGCGAGATCGATGGTGGCGGGGGCGCAGAAAAGGCCCTCGACATCGGGGACCGGCTGCACGACTTCGGCGAGTGGCCTGCTGTCGACCAACACGTCATAGATGGACGGAACTTCGGCGTGGTGGTCGATGCCCAGCGCGGTGGACGCGTTGCCCTGCGGATCGAGGTCGACCACCAGTACCCGGCCGCCGTGCAGTGCCAGCGAGGCGGCGAGGTTGACGGTCGTCGTCGTCTTGCCGACGCCGCCCTTCTGGTTGGCGACCACGATCACACGGGTCTGCTCCGGTCGTGGCAGACCTTCGCCGGCGCGGCCCAGAGCCTCCACCGCCAGTTGGGCAGCACGACCGATCGGAGTGTCGTCCATGGGGGGCGGTGTTTCACGTGAAACATCGTCCTCCATCGACTCAGTACGGGGACCGGGGACCGGATCGGTCATCGGTCCCGCGATGTTGGCGTCGGACCGCAAGGATTCACTCTCCTCGACTTCAGGCTCGCAATGAACAGAGCCTCGCATGCCTTCGGGGTCATGAACCAGTGAGGTCTGGTCTTCTGTGGAGAAATCCACCTCTGTGGACAACTCTGTGCCCCCCAGGGCGGACCTTGGCTCCTCGACAGGCGTCTCATCGAGTGAACCGAGGGGCTTACGGTCGCGGGGTTCGGCCGCAGCGCGGCCCCGACTGATGATGCCGTGCAGCAGTGAGCGACGTTTCACGTGAAACACGATGCACAGCACCGCAGGCCGAACTGTCGACGACACTCCGTCGCGCGTAGCCCGGGCAGCTTGTGTGGAGTACGTCTCGGCGTCGGAGACGATCAACGCCGTCGGCGTGTCCGGCCCGTCCGTGCCGCCTTCGCACGCTTCGCCGCGAACCGCACGCCGCCGGGGCTCTCGCCGACCTCGACCCGCACCACGGTCGACAGGGGATCCACCACGCCCTCACCCACATGCAGGATCGACGTCTCCACCGCACCCAGCTTGCTCAGTGCCGTGGCCGCGCTCTTCAGCTCCTCCTCAGCCGTGTCGCCCTTGAGCGCGAGCATCTCGCCGTAGGGACGCAGCAGCGGGATGCCCCAGGCGGCCAGCCGGTCCAGCGGGGCGACCGCGCGGGCCGTGACGACGTGGACGGGAGTCAGCTTGCCCATGACCTCCTCGGCGCGTCCGCGCACCACGGTGACGTGGTCGAGCCCGAGCAGCTCCACGACCTCCGTGAGGAAGGTCGTGCGCCGCAGCAGTGGCTCCAGCAGCGTGATCTTGATGTCCTCACGCACGAGCGCCAGCGGGATGCCGGGCAGGCCCGCACCGGAGCCCACATCGCACACGGTCACCCCCTCAGGAACGACCTCCGAGAGCACCGCACAGTTCAGCAGGTGCCGCTCCCACAGGCGCGGCACCTCCCGCGGCCCGATGAGCCCACGCTGCACACCGGCCTCGGCCAGGAGCTCGGCGTATCGGACCGCATCCGTGAAGCGATCACCGAACACGTCGCGCGCCTGCTCGGGCGCAGGGGGGAGCTCCGCTGCCTCCGTCACGGGGACCGTCCTTCCGTACCGCATCAGCGCCAACGGCGCCGATCACCAGAACTACAGGCTGACAAAGTCCGGCCCCGCCTGCGCATCAGACGGGGCCGGAGTGACGTACGTACCGACGTCAGTTGGGCAGGACGACGACGAAGCGCTGCGGCTCCTCGCCCTCGGACTCGCTGCGCAGGCCGGCGGCCTTCACCGCGTCGTGGACGACCTTCCGCTCGAACGGGGTCATCGGCCTGAGCCGCTTGGCCTCACCGCTGCTCCTGACCTCGGCGGCGGCCTTGGCACCCAGCTCGGACAGCTCGGAGCGCTTGTTGGCCCGGTAGCCGGCGACGTCGAGCATCAGCCGGCTGCGGTCCCCGGTCTCCCGGTGCACGGCCAGTCGCGTCAGCTCCTGGAGCGCCTCGAGCACCTCGCCGTCACGGCCCACCAGCTTCTGCAGGTCGCGGCTGCCCGTGTCGCTGATGATCGACACGGCGGCCCGGTCACCCTCGACGTCCATGTCGATGTCGCCGTCGAGGTCGGCGATGTCCAGCAGACCCTCGAGGTAGTCCGCCGCGATCTCGCCTTCCTGCTCCAGGCGGGTGAGGGTGTCTGCACCCTCGGCAGCGGCGGAGGTGGTGCCTTCCGTCACGGGATGGGCTCCTTCTTACTTCTTGGACGGGGACTTGGGCCGCTGCGGGCCCTTGCGCTGTCCGGACTGGGCCTTGCTGCGGGTACCGGAGCCCTGCTTCGGGGCGGCCTTGCCGGAGGCGCCGGCGGGCTTGGTGTCCTCGGGCTCGTCGGACTTGCTCAGCGACGGACCGGTGGACGACGGCTCATCGGGCTTCGCGGCGCCCGACTGGCGCTGGGACTTCGACTGTCGCTTGGGCTGCTGCCGCTTGGGCTGGCCACCGGTGGTGGTGGGCGTGCCGTCCTCGGCCACGGCGACCGCCTGGCTCTCGCCGCGGATCACCGTGCCGTCGGTCTGGGCGGCCAGGCCGACCTTGTTCAGGCCGTTGATGAACTTGCGCTCGAACTCGTTGCGGTCGCGGCCCTTGGCGACGATGGCCTTGACGATGACCTTGTCCCGGCGCCGGGCGACCTTGCCGTGGTGCGTGACGTGCTTGTACAGGCGCTCCAGGTAGGCGGCCTGGGCCTTGGAACCCGGGGTGGGGTTGTTGTGGATGACGTACATCTGCTGGCCCATGGTCCACACGTTGGTGGTCAGCCAGTAGACGAGGACACCGACCGGGAAGTTGATGCCGAAGACGGCGAACATGACCGGGAAGACGTACATCAGCATCTTCTGCTGCTGCATGAACGGCGTCTTCACCGTGGTGTCGACGTTCTTCGTCATCAGCTGTCGCTGCGTGTAGAACTGCGAGAACGACATCAGGACGATCATGATGGCGGTCACGACCCGGACGTCGGTCAGCGTCGCGCCGAGCGCCTCGACCTTGCTCGAGCTGTCCATGAACTTCGCCGCGAGCGGGGCGCCGAAGATGTGCGCCTGACGGGCACTGGCCAGCAGCGGGTCGTTGATGACGCCGATGGTCTTGCCCGTCGCGATGCCGTTGAGCACGTGGTACAGGGCGAAGAAGAACGGCGACTGGGCGAGGATGGGAAGGCACGAGGAGAGCGGGTTGGTACCCGTCTCCTTGTACAGCTTCATCATCTCTTCGGACTGGCGCTGCTTGTCGTTCTTGTAGCGCTCCTGGATCTTCTTCATCTCCGGCTGGAGCGTCTGCATCGCGCGCGTGGCCTTGATCTGCTTCACGAAGAGCGGGATCAGGCAGATGCGGATCAGGATCACCAGGGACACGATGGACAGGCCCCAGGCCCACCCGGTGTCAGGCCCGAAGATCGCCCCGTACACCTTGTGGAACTGGACGATGACCCAGGAGACGGGCCAGGTGATGAAACTGAAGAGGCTGGCAATCGTGTCCACTAATCATGCTCCTTGGGCATGGGGCGGGGTCTCTGCGGCCGGGCTCGAAGGGATCTTCCCGTCGGTGGCCGGTTCGGCGGCGGAGGGCCCGCCCCTGCGTGCACGCCAGGCGTCACGCAGCATTTCGTGCCACCGCGGGCGCTTGCGCGGCGGAACATGGTCCACACCGCCCGGCGACCACGGATTGCACCGCAGAATGCGCCAGGCTGTGAGCGCTGTTCCCTTGATCGCACCGTGCCGGTCGATCGCCGTGTAGCCGTAACGGGAGCACGACGGGTAGTACCTGCACACCGGCCCGAGCAGCGGACTGATCGTCCACTGGTAGAGCTTGATCAGGGCCAGCAGTGGGTACTTCATCGCGCGCCCCCTCCCAGCAGCCGCTGCAGGGCGGCGTCCAGGTCTCGGGCCAGCTGTGCATGGTCGGCGTCACCCGCACCGGGCAGCGCTCGTACGACTACCAGGCTACCGGGGGGCAGCCGGGTGACCCGGTCGCGCATCAGATGGCGAAGCCTGCGCTTCACCTTGTTGCGCACGACCGCGCCGCCGATGGCCTTGCTCACGACGAAACCCGCACGCGGCGGGGGAGCGCTCTCCCCTGGCGCGTGCGGGTCCGTGGCACCGCTGCGAAAATGGACGACGAGGGACGGGCGGGCTGCCCGACGACCTCGTCGTACCGCGGTCGCGAAGTCCTCGCGCCGCCTCAGCCGGTTGTCGGTGGGCAGCACGACGTCATGACCTGATCGGAATCAGGCGGACAGGCGGGCGCGACCCTTGCTACGGCGGGTTGCGAGAATCGCGCGGCCGGCACGGGTACGCATACGCAGCCGGAAGCCGTGGGTCTTCGCGCGACGACGGTTGTTCGGCTGGAAGGTGCGCTTGCTCACTCGGGGGCTCCAGAAAGATTCGGGGTTGGCGGGGTGCCGTCCTGGCTGTCACCGTGCGCCCACGAGTAGCTCGCGTTACGCCCGAGTGCACCGCTGTCCGATCACCGTGTTCGCGATCTGTGCCCATCGGAGGCAGGCGGCAGCAGCCATCGA
This sequence comes from Streptomyces sp. NPDC049915, assembly GCF_040656475.1. NCBI lineage: Bacteria > Bacillati > Actinomycetota > Actinomycetes > Kitasatosporales > Streptomycetaceae > Streptomyces > Streptomyces sp. NPDC049915. The sequence goes on along the minus strand of NZ_JBFAMH010000009.1, from coordinate 201,400 downwards.
CAACTCGACCTGGTTACGGTACGCGGGACTACGCCATCCGGTCAAACCGACGGTCACCGGGAGACACTTGTCCACAGCCTGGGGACAACAACTTGAACCGTACCCGCCGCGCTGACTACCGTGGCTGGACTCCGATTCGTTCCCTTGTCCCCTCAACCACCCGATTCACATCCCGACCCGTCCCCGAACCACACGTTCGAGGGACTCTCTGAGAGAGCGTGCCCTGTGGCTGACGTACCTGCCGATCTTGCCGCAGTGTGGCCACGAGTGCTGGAACAGCTCCTCGGTGAGGGACGCGGCCAGGGGGTCGAGGGCAAGGACGAGCACTGGATCCGGCGCACCCAGCCGCTGGCGCTGGTCGCCGACACGGCCCTGCTCGCCGTACCGAACGAGTTCGCGAAGAACGTCCTCGAGGGGCGTCTGGCGCCGATCGTCAGCGAGACGCTGAGCCGCGAGTGCGGCCGGCCGATCCGGATCGCGATCACCGTCGACGACTCCGCGGGCGAGCCCGCTCCCCCCGCCACGCCGTCCGCTCCGCCGCAGCCTCGCTATGAGGAGTCGCGGTACGAGGAGTCGCGCTACGAGGAGCCCGAGCCGCCCGCCGCCCCGCAGTACGACCAGTACGAGGGGTACGGCCGGCACCGCGGCGAGCCCGGTGACCAGCTCCCCACGGCCCGGCCGGCCTACCCCTCCGAGTACCAGCGCCCCGAGCCGGGCGCCTGGCCGCGTCCCTCCCAGGACGACTACGGCTGGCAGCAGCAGCGGCTCGGCTTCCCCGAACGTGACCTCTACGGCTCCGGCGGGCGCGGCGGCAAGGATCCGTACGGCTCCGGGCCGGGCGGAAATGACCCGTACGCGTCCGGCGGCCCGGCGAAGGATCCGTACGCCTCGCCGTCGTCGGCGGACTACCGGCCCCCCGCGGCGGAGCGGCCGTCCTACGACCAGCCCCGCGGCGACTACGACCGGCGGGATGCCCACGACACCCGCGACCCCCGCGCGTCGCGCGACTACGACCGCGACTACGACCAGCGCGACGGCGGCCGACGTGAGCTGCCCGAGCCGCCGGCCGGCTCCGGGCACGTGCACCGCGGCGGCCCCGTGGGCTCCAACCTGCCCACCTCCGGGGCGCCCGGACCGCTGGCCGCGCAGCCCGCGCCGGCCTCGGGCCCCGGGGAGCCGACCGCGCGGCTGAACCCGAAGTACCTGTTCGACACGTTCGTCATCGGCGCTTCCAACCGGTTCGCGCACGCGGCCGCGGTGGCCGTCGCCGAGGCGCCCGCGAAGGCGTACAACCCGCTGTTCATCTACGGCGAGTCCGGGCTCGGCAAGACGCACCTCCTGCACGCCATCGGGCACTACGCGCGCAGCCTGTACCCGGGCACGCGCGTGCGGTACGTGAGCTCGGAGGAGTTCACGAACGAGTTCATCAACTCGATCCGCGACGGCAAGGGCGACAGCTTCCGCAAGCGGTACCGGGAGATGGACATCCTGCTCGTCGACGACATCCAGTTCCTGGCGGACAAGGAGTCGACGCAGGAGGAGTTCTTCCACACCTTCAACACGCTCCACAACGCCAACAAGCAGATCGTGCTGTCCTCCGACCGGCCGCCGAAGCAGCTGGTCACGCTGGAGGACCGGCTGCGGAACCGGTTCGAGTGGGGTCTGATCACCGACGTCCAGCCGCCCGAGCTGGAGACGCGGATCGCGATCCTGCGCAAGAAGGCGGTGCAGGAGCAGCTGAACGCGCCGCCGGAGGTGCTGGAGTTCATCGCCTCCCGGATCTCGCGGAACATCCGTGAGCTGGAGGGCGCGCTGATCCGGGTGACGGCGTTCGCGTCGCTCAACCGGCAGCCGGTGGACCTCGGCCTGACGGAGATCGTCCTGAAGGACCTGATCCCGGGCGGCGAGGACTCGGCCCCGGAGATCACCTCCACGGCGATCATGAGCGCGACGGCGGACTACTTCGGGCTGACGGTCGAGGACCTGTGCGGCACGTCGCGCGGCCGCGCGCTGGTGACCGCCCGGCAGATCGCCATGTATCTGTGCCGCGAGCTGACGGATCTGTCGCTGCCGAAGATCGGTGCGCTGTTCGGCGGCCGGGACCACACGACGGTGATGCACGCGGATCGCAAGATCCGCAATCTGATGGCCGAGCGCCGCTCCATCTACAACCAGGTCACCGAGCTCACCAACCGCATCAAGAACGGCTGACGCCACCACGGCGAACCGTCTGAGGGCGTCTCCGGGTCTCCGGAGACGCCCTCAGACGTATGCCGGCAGTGCCGCAACAACCCCGTGGTGACCGCGACGGCCCCCGGCGGGACGACCAAGACGGGATGCGACGGCATTCGACGGCCTCCGACGGACCCGTAGGCCAACGATCGCCGTCGCACATCTGTCATCTCATGTTCGATTACCTGCCGGGTTACGGCCTCTCTCCACAGATTCGGGGACTTTTTCGCGTCCACATCCTGGGGACTGCCGAGTTGTCCAGATCGCATCCACAGGCCAGCCTGGGGGAAAGCCATCGGCCCAGCTCATGTGCCTGTGGATCCGTGGACGAAGGAGATCCACAGGGTGTGGACAACTTGCCGGTCCACACCCTGTGCATGAAGTTGTCCACGGGTAACCCACAGGCTGCGGCCCGTTGTCCCCAGAGATCGCCCGCTTCTCCACATGTCTGTCCACTGTTCGGCAAGCCGACGCGCCTCCTCACCGCGTCGAGTGAAAGGCGTCACACGAAGCCGCCGGGTTGGCCTGTGGGAAACGTGGGTAAAACTGGGGACGCTTCTGGGGAGAACTCGCCCCGGCCTGTTGATGGCGTGTGCAGAACTTTCTGTTCTCCACAGACAGCCCCGGTTGTCCACCGCCTCCGCCCACAGGCCCGGTGGACAAAATTTGGGCTCTGACCTGCGCAAACGAGGTTATCCACGGTATCCACAGGCCCTACTACTACCAACGACTAGAGAGAGCCAGGAAACCGTTTCGAAGTGGGGGCTGTGCACAACTCGCTGTCGGTTGACCGACTGCCCCTCGTCGCGACTTGACCCCGACGGGCACCTACTGTCAGTGCGGTGCGTCAGACTGGTCCCGGTGTCCTTCCCCTCCTCGGGGCTCGTGACACCGCGACAGACGACGAAGGCGAAGCAGGGCGACAAGCGCCGGCAACAGCAGGAGGCGGCTTACCGTGAAGATCCGGGTGGAACGCGACGTACTCGCGGAGGCAGTGGCCTGGGCGGCCCGCAGCCTCCCGGCCCGTCCGCCGGCGCCTGTCCTCGCCGGCCTGCTGCTGAAGGCGGAGGACGGCCAGCTGAGCCTGTCCAGTTTCGACTACGAGGTCTCCGCCCGGGTGAGCGTCGAGGCCGAGGTCGAGGAGGAGGGCACGGTCCTGGTGTCCGGCCGCCTGCTCGCCGACATCTCCCGCGCTCTCCCCAACCGCCCCGTGGAGATTTCCACAGACGGTGTACGGGCGACCGTGGTCTGTGGGTCGTCCCGGTTCACCCTGCACACCCTGCCTGTGGAGGAGTACCCGGCGCTGCCGCAGATGCCGAACGCGACGGGCACGGTCCCCGGCGAGGTCTTCGCCGCCGCCGTCTCGCAGGTGGCCATCGCCGCCGGCCGTGACGACACGCTGCCCGTCCTCACCGGTGTGCGCATCGAGATCGAGGGCGACACGGTCACCCTGGCCTCCACCGACCGCTACCGCTTCGCGGTCCGCGAGTTCCTGTGGAAGCCGGAGAACCCGGACGTCTCCGCGGTCGCCCTGGTGCCCGCCAAGACCCTCCAGGACACCGCCAAGGCGCTCACCAGCGGCGACAGCGTGATCCTGGCGCTGTCCGGCTCTGGCGCCGGTGAGGGCCTGATCGGCTTCGAGGGCGCCGGCCGCCGCACCACGACCCGTCTGCTCGAGGGCGACCTGCCGAAGTACCGCACGCTGTTCCCGACGGAGTTCAACTCCGTCGCCGTGATCGAGACCGCCCCCTTCGTGGAGGCCGTCAAGCGTGTGGCCCTGGTCGCCGAGCGCAACACCCCGGTGCGGCTCAGCTTCGAGCAGGGCGTGCTGATCCTGGAGGCCGGCTCCAGCGACGACGCACAGGCTGTGGAAAGGGTCGACGCCCAGCTGGAGGGTGACGACATCTCCATCGCCTTCAACCCGACGTTCCTGCTGGACGGCCTGAGCGCGATCGACTCCCCGGTGGCGCAGCTGTCGTTCACCACGTCCACCAAGCCCGCGCTGCTCAGCGGCAAGCCGGCCGTGGACGCCGAGGCGGACGAGGCGTACAAGTACCTGATCATGCCGGTGCGGCTGAGCGGCTGATCCCGGTCCGGCGCCGGAGCGAGGCCGTCGCGGTGGTCCACAGCCTGTGGACCACCGCCCATCGAAATCCCCAGGTGAGGGCCTACGTATGAGCGCGTATGCCCACAGCTGTGCGGGACCGTCCGGGATTAGGCTCGGACAGGGGTACGAGGTGCCCCAGGGGTGCGCGAGCGCCCCGCACGCCACACAGCGACCGTAAGGAACAGCACTGATGGAGCTCGGTCTCGTCGGCCTCGGCAAGATGGGCGGCAACATGCGCGAGCGGATCCGCCGCGCGGGCCACACCGTCATCGGATATGACCGCAACCCCGACGTCGCGGACGTCCACAGCCTGCAAGAGCTTGTGGGGAAGCTGTCCGGCCCCCGCGTGGTCTGGGTGATGGTCCCGGCCGGCGAGCCGACCCAGTCGACCATCGACCAGCTCGCCGAGCTGCTGCAGCCCGGTGACGTGGTGGTGGACGGCGGCAACTCCCGCTGGACCGACGACGAGAAGCACGCGCGGGAGCTGGCTGCCAAGGGCATCGGCTTCGTCGACTGCGGTGTCTCCGGCGGCGTCTGGGGCCTGGAGAACGGCTACGCCCTGATGTACGGCGGCGACGCCGAGAACGTCGCCAAGGTGCAGCCGGTCTTCGACGCGCTCAAGCCGGAGGGCGAGTTCGGCGCGGTGCACGCCGGCAAGGTCGGCGCGGGCCACTTCGCGAAGATGGTCCACAACGGCATCGAGTACGCGATGATGCAGGCCTACGCCGAGGGCTGGGAGCTGCTGGAGAAGGTCGACTCCGTGGAGAACGTCCGCGAGGTCTTCCGCTCCTGGCAGGAGGGCACGGTCATCCGCTCCTGGCTGCTGGACCTCGCGGTGAACGCCCTCGACGAGGACGAGCACCTTCAGGGCCTGCGCGGTTACGCACAGGACTCCGGTGAGGGACGCTGGACCGTGGAGGCCGCCATCGACAACGCGGTGCCGCTGCCGGCGATCACCGCGTCGCTGTTCGCGCGGTTCGCCTCCCGTCAGGAGGACTCGCCGCAGATGAAGATGATCGCGGCGCTGCGCAATCAGTTCGGCGGCCACGCGGTCGAGAAGAAGTGACGCGCCGGACCACCTGACGCGTCACACGAAGAAGCAACGCGAAGAACAACGCGAAGCAAGCACTACCCGAAGGTTGGGGAGGTCGGCGAACGACCATGCACGTCACGCATCTGTCGCTGGCCGACTTCCGCTCCTACGCCCGGGCCGAGGTCCCGCTGGAGGCGGGCGTCACCACGTTCGTCGGCCCCAACGGGCAGGGCAAGACCAACCTGGTGGAAGCGGTCGGCTACCTCGCCACCCTCGGCAGCCACCGCGTCGCCTCCGACGCCCCGCTCGTGCGCATGGGCGCCGAGCGGGCCGTCGTACGCGCCCAGGTCCGGCAGGGCGAGCGGCAGCAGCTGATCGAGCTGGAGCTCAACCCCGGCAAGGCCAACCGCGCCCGCATCAACCGGTCCTCCCAGGTCAGGCCGCGGGACATCCTCGGCATCGTGCGGACCGTGCTGTTCGCGCCGGAGGACCTCGCCCTCGTCAAGGGCGATCCCGGGGAGCGGCGGCGGTTCCTGGACGAGCTGATCACCGCGCGCTCCCCGCGCATGGCGGGCGTGCGCTCCGACTACGAGCGGGTGCTGAAGCAGCGCAACACCCTGCTCAAGACGGCCGCGCTGGCCCGCCGGCACGGCGGCCGCTCCATGGACCTGTCCACGCTCGACGTGTGGGACCAGCACCTCGCACACGCCGGCGCCGAACTGCTCGCCCAGCGCCTGGACCTGATCGCCGCGCTGCAGCCGCTGGCCGACAAGGCGTACGAGCAGCTGGCCCCGGGCGGCGGTCCGATCGGTCTGGAGTACAAGCCGTCCGCGCCCGGCGAGGCGCACGCGCGTGAGGATCTCCACGCGCAGCTCATGGCGGCGCTCGCGGACGCCCGCAAGCAGGAGATCGAGCGGGGCGTCACCCTCGTCGGCCCGCACCGCGACGACCTGCTGCTCAAGCTCGGCCAGCTGCCCGCCAAGGGCTACGCCTCGCACGGCGAGTCCTGGTCCTACGCCCTCGCCCTGCGCCTGGCCTCCTACGACCTGCTGCGCGCCGAGGGCAACGAGCCGGTGCTCATCCTCGACGACGTCTTCGCCGAACTGGACGCCCGCCGCCGGGAACGGCTGGCGGAGCTGGTGGCGCCCGGCGAGCAGGTGCTGGTGACGGCCGCGGTCGACGACGACGTGCCGCACGTGCTCAGCGGAGCGCGATACGCGGTGGCGGACGGCGAGGTGGCACGCGTATGACCGAAGAGGTGGCACGCGGATGACCGAGGCGGAGCACACCCCGGCGGAGCCCCGCCCAGGCGCCGCCCCGGCGCAGGCCGGTGGCCCGAAGAAGGCCCCCGAACCCTCCGGCGTCGACCTCGCGCGCGTGGCGCTCAGGGCGGCGAAGGAGGCGGCACGCGCGCGTGGCGACGCGGCGCAGCAGAAGAAGCAGGCGCGCCGCGGCGGACTGCGTTCGGGCGCGCGCGCCGACGGACGCGACCCGATGGCGCTCGGCGCGGCGATCAACCGGCTGATCACCGAGCGGGGCTGGGAGACGCCGGCCGCGGTGGGCGGTGTGATGGGCCGCTGGCCGCAGATCGTCGGCGAGGACGTGGCCAAGCACTGTGTGCCGGAGAAGTACGACGAGGACGAGCGCGTGCTGGTGGTGCGCTGCGACTCCACGGCCTGGGCGACCAACCTGCGTCTGCTCGCGCCGACGCTGGTCGCGCGGCTCAACGAGGACCTGGGGCACGGCGCGGTCCACATGATCAAGGTGCTGGGCCCCGGCGGCCCCGCGCGTCGCTATGGTCCCCTGCGCGCCCCCGGCAGCGCCGGGCCGGGCGACACCTACGGCTGAGCGCGGCCGCGGACCGCGCCGGCGTGCCTGAGTGAGGGACGTCACACCGCATTCACACCTCTACGCGCGTGCGTGCCGGGTCGCGTGCGGTGCCGCCCGCCCCCGCGTACGCAACGCACGCACGCGTGCACGGCAAGATACGCAAAATCACCGCATAAGCGGATGAAACGACTCCTGACTCCCGAGTAGCGAAGGCTTGACAGCTCGAAGCGCTGAGTGCCGCTGTGAGCCTCTTGGAGCCCCCTTCCGTATATCGGGAGTCGGAAGAGGCCGGTTCAGGGCGCCACATCGGGACTCAGGTACCGGCAAACCCCCATCGATGTCAGTGCTACCGGTAGACTGGAAGACAATCCCGCCCCAAACGTGGGGACCGTCCGGGAAACGCTGAGCAACGCTGATCAAGGCTTACCAACGCACCATGCCGCAGCCGCTCCGGCAACCCTCCTGCACAGGGGGAACCCCCAGGAGCCTGGCTTGTGCTGTGCCAGAAAGGGCGCTTCGTGGCCGATTCCGGCAACCCCAACGAGAACATCCCGTCCACCGACGCCGGCGCGGACAACGCGGCGAGCACCTCACGCGGTGAGGTCACGGCCTCGTACGATGCCAGCGCCATCACCGTCCTCGAGGGTCTGGACGCGGTCCGCAAGCGACCCGGCATGTACATCGGCTCGACGGGCGAGCGCGGACTGCACCACCTCGTGTACGAGGTCGTCGACAACTCCGTCGACGAGGCGCTGGCCGGCCACGCGGACACGATCGACGTGACGATCCTCGCCGACGGCGGGGTGCGTGTCGTCGACAACGGCCGTGGCATCCCCGTCGGCATCGTGCCCTCCGAGGGCAAGCCGGCGCTCGAGGTCGTGCTGACGGTCCTGCACGCGGGCGGCAAGTTCGGTGGCGGCGGCTACGCGGTCTCCGGTGGTCTGCACGGCGTGGGCGTGTCCGTCGTGAACGCCCTGTCGAGCAAGGTCTCCGTCGAGGTCAGGACCGACGGCCACCGCTGGACGCAGGACTACAAGATGGGCGTCCCGACGGCGCCGCTGGCCCAGCACGAGGCGACGCAGGAGACCGGCACCTCGGTCACCTTCTGGGCCGACTCGGACATCTTCGAGACCACGGAGTACTCCTTCGAGACGCTGTCGCGGCGTTTCCAGGAGATGGCGTTCCTCAACAAGGGCCTGACGATCAGGCTCACCGACGAGCGCGAGTCGGCGAAGGCCACCGCGGGGGCGGACGAGGCGGGCGCCGACGAGAAGGACGAGGCGAAGACCGTCACGTACCACTACGAGGGCGGCATCGTCGACTTCGTGAAGTACCTCAACTCCCGCAAGGGCGAGGCGGTCCACCCCACGGTCATCGACCTGGAGGCCGAGGACAAGGACAAGAGCCTGTCCCTCGAGGTCGCGATGCAGTGGAACAGCGGCTACAGCGAGGGCGTGTACTCCTTCGCGAACATCATCCACACCCACGAGGGCGGCACCCACGAAGAGGGCTTCCGCGCCGCGCTGACGTCCCTGATCAACAAGTACGCGCGGGACAAGAAGCTGCTGCGGGAGAAGGACGACAACCTCACCGGTGACGACATCCGCGAGGGCCTGACCGCGATCATCTCGGTCAAGCTGAGCGAGCCGCAGTTCGAGGGCCAGACGAAGACCAAGCTGGGCAACACGGAGGCGAAGACCTTCGTGCAGAAGGCGGTCTACGAACACCTCACCGACTGGCTCGACCGCAACCCGAACGAGGCCGCGGACATCGTCCGCAAGGGCATCCAGGCCGCCACCGCGCGCGTGGCCGCGCGCAAGGCCCGTGATCTGACCCGCCGCAAGGGCCTGCTGGAGACGGCGTCCCTGCCGGGCAAGCTGTCGGACTGCCAGTCGAACGACCCCACCAAGTGCGAGATCTTCATCGTCGAGGGTGACTCCGCCGGCGGCTCGGCCAAGTCCGGCCGCAACCCGGAGTACCAGGCGATCCTCCCGATCCGCGGCAAGATCCTCAACGTCGAGAAGGCCCGGATCGACAAGATCCTGCAGAACCAGGAGATCCAGGCGCTGATCTCCGCGTTCGGCACGGGTGTGCACGAGGACTTCGACATCGAGAAGCTCCGGTACCACAAGATCATCCTGATGGCGGACGCCGACGTCGACGGCCAGCACATCAACACGCTGCTGCTGACCTTCCTGTTCCGCTTCATGCGGCCGCTGGTCGAGGCCCGGCACGTGTTCCTGTCCCGCCCCCCGCTGTACAAGATCAAGTGGGGCAAGGACGACGTCGAGTACGCCTACTCCGACCGTGAGCGCGACGCCCTGCTGGAGCTGGGCCGCCAGCGTGGCAAGCGGGTGCGCGAGGACTCCATCCAGCGCTTCAAGGGCCTCGGCGAGATGAACGCCGAGGAGCTGCGCGTGACCACCATGGACCAGGAGCACCGCGTCCTCGGCCAGGTCACCATTGACGACGCCGCCCAGGCCGACGAGCTCTTCTCGGTCCTGATGGGCGAGGACGTCGAGGCCCGCCGCGCGTTCATCCAGCGCAACGCCAAGGACGTCCGTTTCCTCGACATCTGAGTCGGTCTCAGCTGACCGCACCAGGAAGGATCTTCACCAGCAATGGCCGACGAGAACACCCCAGTCACGCCTGAAGGCGACGGCGTCATCGCCCAGCGTCTCGAGCCCGTCGGGCTCGAGACGGAGATGCAGCGCTCCTACCTCGACTACGCGATGTCCGTCATCGTCTCGCGAGCGCTGCCCGACGTCCGGGACGGTCTCAAGCCCGTCCACCGCCGCGTGCTGTACGCGATGTACGACGGCGGCTACCGCCCCGAGCGCGGCTTCTACAAGTGCGCCCGTGTCGTCGGCGACGTCATGGGCAACTACCACCCGCACGGCGACTCCTCGATCTACGACGCCCTGGTCCGCCTGGCGCAGCCGTGGTCGATGCGGATGCCGCTGGTGGACTCCAACGGCAACTTCGGCTCCCCGGGCAACGACCCGGCCGCGGCGATGCGCTACACCGAGTGCAAGATGGCGCCGCTGTCGATGGAGATGGTCCGCGACATCGACGAGGACACCGTCGACTTCACGGACAACTACGACGGCCGCTCCCAGGAGCCGACCGTCCTGCCGTCCCGCTTCCCGAACCTGCTGATCAACGGCTCGGCCGGCATCGCGGTCGGCATGGCGACCAACATCCCGCCGCACAACCTGCGCGAGGTCGCCGCCGGCGCCCAGTGGTACCTGGAGAACCCCGAGGCCTCGCACGAGCAGCTCCTCGACGCGCTCATCGAGCGCATCAAGGGCCCCGACTTCCCGACCGGCGCGCTCGTCGTGGGCCGCAGGGGCATCGAGGAGGCCTACCGCACCGGCCGCGGCTCGATCACCATGCGCGCGGTGGTCGAGGTCGAGGAGATCCAGAACCGCCAGTGCCTGGTGGTCACCGAGCTGCCGTACCAGGTCAACCCGGACAACCTGGCGCAGAAGATCGCCGACCTGGTGAAGGACGGCAAGATCGGCGGCATCGCCGACGTCCGTGACGAGACGTCGTCGCGCACCGGCCAGCGCCTGGTCATCGTGCTGAAGCGGGACGCGGTCGCCAAGGTCGTCCTGAACAACCTGTACAAGCACACCGACCTGCAGACGAACTTCGGCGCGAACATGCTCGCGCTGGTCGACGGCGTGCCGCGCACGCTGTCGCTGGACGCGTTCATCCGCCACTGGGTGACGCACCAGATCGAGGTCATCGTCCGCCGGACGAAGTTCCGGCTGCGCAAGGCCGAGGAGCGGGCGCACATCCTGCGCGGTCTGCTCAAGGCGCTGGACGCCATCGACGAGGTCATCGCGCTGATCCGGCGCAGTGACACCGTCGACATCGCCCGGCACGGCCTGATGGACCTCCTGGAGATCGACGAGATCCAGGCCAACGCCATCCTCGAGATGCAGCTGCGGCGACTGGCGGCCCTGGAGCGGCAGAAGATCGTCCAGGAGCACGACGAGCTCCAGGCGAAGATCCGCGAGTACAACGAGATCCTCGCCTCGCCGGTCCGTCAGCGCGGCATCGTCAGCGAGGAGCTGGCCGCGATCGTCGAGAAGTACGGCGACGACCGCAAGACGAAGCTGATCCCCTACGAGGGCGACATGTCCATCGAGGACCTGATCGCCGAAGAGGACATCGTCGTCACGGTCACCCGCGGCGGCTACATCAAGCGGACCAAGACCGACGACTACCGGGCGCAGAAGCGCGGCGGCAAGGGCGTGCGGGGCACGAAGCTGAAGGAAGACGACATCGTCGACCACTTCTTCGTCTCCACCACGCACCACTGGCTGCTGTTCTTCACGAACAAGGGCCGCGTCTACCGCATCAAGGGCTACGAGCTGCCCGAGGCCGGCCGCGACGCGCGCGGCCAGCACGTGGCGAACCTGCTGGCCTTCCAGCCGGACGAGGCGATCGCCGAGATCCTCGCCATCCGCGACTACGAGGCGGTGCCGTACCTGGTGCTGGCCACCAAGTCCGGCCTGGTGAAGAAGACGCCGCTGAAGGACTACGACTCCCCGCGCTCGGGCGGTGTCATCGCCATCAACCTCCGTGAGCGCGAGGAGGGCGGCGACGACGAGCTGATCGGCGCGGAGCTGGTCTCGGCCGACGACGACCTGCTGCTGATCAGCAGGAAGGCGCAGTCGATCAGGTTCACCGCCTCGGACGACACGCTGCGTCCGATGGGCCGTGCGACCTCGGGCGTCAAGGGCATGAGTTTCCGCGAGGGAGACGAACTGCTCTCGATGAATGTGGTGCGACCCGGTACGTTCGTGTTCACTGCCACTGACGGTGGGTACGCGAAGCGCACCCGCGTCGACGAGTACCGCGTCCAGGGCCGCGGCGGCCTCGGCATCAAGGCCGCCAAGATCGTGGAGGACCGCGGTTCGCTGGTCGGCGCGCTGGTGGTCGAGGAGACCGACGAGATCCTCGCCATCACACTCTCGGGCGGTGTGATTCGTACGCGAGTCAACGAGATCAGGGAGACGGGCCGTGACACCATGGGCGTCCAACTGATCAACCTGGGCAAGCGCGATGCCGTGGTCGGCATCGCCCGTAACGCCGAGGCGGGACGCGAGGCGGAGGAAGTCGACGGCGACGTGGCCGTGGACGAGACCGCCGAGGATGTCGCGACCACCGGCACGGACGAGGGTGAGGCGCCCTCGGCCGAGTAGCACGAGGAGTGAGCATCGTGAGCGGAGCCACGGGCGCCGGACCGACCGGTACCAGTACGGGAACGGACGGCGGCGGCCGTGGCTCCGCCGCGCATGCCACACCTGCGAACGACCCGCAGACCACCAACCTCCAGGCGATCAAGTCGCCCGCCAAGGGCGCGCCCTCTTCCGACACCCAGGGATCCCAGGGGGGAACCGTGACGGACACCCGTGGTCAGCAGCAGGCCTCGCCGCTGCCCGACGAGCGGCAGGGGCAGCAGAGCGGCGGCCCCTACCACCCGCCGCAGGCCTACCAGCCGGACGCCGTGCGCCGCCCGCGCACCGGAGCCCGCACGACGCCCCGGGTGCGCAAGGCGCGGCTGCGGGTGGCCAAGGCCGACCCGTGGTCGGTGATGAAGGTCAGCTTCCTGCTGTCCATCGCGCTCGGCATCTGCACGGTCGTGGCCGCCGCGGTGCTGTGGATGGTGATGGACGCGATGGGTGTCTTCTCCACGGTCGGCGGCACGATCTCCGAGGCGACCGGCTCCAACGAGTCGAACGGCTTCGACCTGCAGTCCTTCCTGTCGCTCCCCCATGTGCTGATGTTCGCGACGATCATCGCGGTCATCGACGTGGTCCTCGCGACGGCGCTCGCGACCCTCGGCGCGTTCATCTACAACCTCTCCGCGGGCTTCGTCGGCGGCGTCGAGCTGACGCTCGCCGAGGACGAGTGAGCAGGTCGGGGACGACCGATTTTGGGACAGCGCCCCTCGTGCGCTAATCTTCAGGAGTCAGCGCGCGGGACATACACCGCAGAGCGCGGCGGGGCTATAGCTCAGTTGGTTAGAGCGCATCCCTGATAAGGATGAGGCCACAGGTTCAAATCCTGTTAGCCCCACCAGACACGAAGACCCCCGGTCCGGGTAGGATCGGGGGTCTTCTGCATGGCAGGTCACATGGTGTGTCACCTGGGGGGCGTGTGGTCGCGATAGGTGTTCTCTTCGGCTTGCTCACCGCTGTCGTCGTCGCCTTGATCGCCGTGTTGCTGCGGCGGCGCAACGGCGGTACGCGGAACGCCGACGGGTTGCGCATCGAGCAGGACCGCCGGCTCCGGGCCCACAGGGACCGGGTGTCGTTCAACGCCATCACGCTGCACGGCCAGGCGCCGAACATGACCGACCAGTACCGGCGCTGACGCCCCGGAACCGGTGCGGTACCGGCACCGATGTCGTGGATCCGACAGCTGCACCGACCTTCGTAGCGGCACCGGCGTCGTGGATCCGACAGCGGCACCGGCGTCGTGGATCCGTGGGCGCACGCGGCGAGGCCCGGCGGCTCTTGCGAGCGGCCGGGCCGGGTTGCGCGTGCGGTTGTACGCGAATCGCCGTCACGTCAAAGGTGCTGGTAAGAGCACGGCGAGGGCGCCGTGCGCGGCGCTGTCAGCGCTGCAGGGGGATCATCGGGCGCTGCTGGGCGGGGATGGCGGCCCGTTCGGTGGCGTCGGCGCTGTCGCACTGTTCGTCGGTCGCCGTGTCGTCGAGCGGGCGGTGGCGGCAGCTGGGGGACTTGCCGTGGGCCTCGGCGCGGATGCGCTGCTTCATCGTCGGGGGAAGGGACCGGGCGTGGAGCCAGGACCAGGCGGGCAGTGGCGGTGCCGCCGCCTCGGGGGCGGTGGTCGCGTCGTCGCTGCTGCTGTTGCGCGGCGTCTCCGTCTGCGTTACCGCCGCGGCGGCGGTCGTGGTGACGAGTCCGAGCGCCGTGAACAGCGCGAGGAAGGCGGTCACGATGACCGTCCAGAGCTGCTTGACCTGGTTCTGAGCCATGATCCCCTCACTTTCGGGTTGGGCGATTTGCGTACTTTCCTCATGATGTGTATGAGGATCGCGAAGTGGTGGACCGACGCCCGTGGCGCGTCGATGTTCCGATGAACACCACTCGGATGGACGTACGGACTGCTCGGGGCCCGCTGCGAGGCCTCAGGATGCGCCCCACAGAACCGCGTGGTAGCGCGTGATCGAAGAGACGGGACGCGGGGCCGCATCGCCAGGAGCGGGATCCGCTTCCATCGCGCCGCTTCATATGGCCAGTTGGTGCCCCGACGCAGGTCACCGATCGGTATCGGCCGGTGTGTATAGTCGGGCGCCAGAGGTCCCTTACGTCAATGAAAGACGAGGTTGCGCGGTGAAGAAGCTGCTCCTGGTCGCACTGGCCGCCATCGGCGGGCTCCTCGTGTACCGCCAGATTCAGGCGGATCGCGCTGAGCAGGACCTGTGGACGGAGGCGACCGACTCCGTGCCCACGGGTTCCTGACCACCACCCGACACCGAATTCAGCAGACCCCGGCCGCCCGAGCGGTCGGGGTTTTGTGCTGTTGGGGTGCGGGGCGTGAATTGCGCGATACCCCGGATGCCCACGGGGCCGGCGGGGCAGGATGGGCACGGTCCGGTTGCGGAACGGTGAGAGGGCGCGTATGCGAGGGCGTACGGGGGCGGCGCTGCTGGTCCTGGGCATATGGCTGGCGTCGGCTCCACCCGCACAGGCGGCGACCGGCACCCCGGGACCCGGCTCCTACGCCTACGACCCCGACGCCCGCACCGTCGCCGCCGCGCAGGGCACCGGGGAGGCCGCCGCCCTGGCACCGGCGCACAGCTACCGGTCCACGCTGACCGGCAAGGGCCCGGTCTACTTCCGCCTCGACCTGGACGGCACGTCGAACGCGTACGTCTCCGCCACGGCCGTCCCGCCGGCGAACGCCGAGGTCTCCGCCTCCGACGGTCTGAAGGTGTCCGTCCAGGACGCCGACGGGCGCTCCTGCTCCTACGACACCGAACTGTTCGGCGCGTCCCGCAGTCCGCGTCCGCTGACGGCCTGGGGCGCGCGGGAGACGGGCCGTGCCGGCCGGTCGGCGTGCCGCAGCGCCGGGGTCTACTACGTCGTGGTGGAGCGTGCAGGCCGGTCCGCCGTCACGGCGTCCGCGCCGCAGCCGTGGGCGCTGGAGCTGACCGCCGCCACCGAGCCGCCGCTCGCACGCCCCGGCCCCACCAGCGCCCCCGAGGCCTGGGACTCGGCGTCCGCCGCACCTCCGGCGGGCACCCCGGCGAGCCGGCCGGCCGGCGCCGGTTTCGCCACGGCGCCGATCGTCGGCGACGGCGTCTGGCAGAGCGCCGTACACCCCGGGCAGACGCTCTACTACAAGGTGCCCGTGGACTGGGGGCAGCGGCTGTCCGCCACCGCGGAGCTGGGCAGCACCGCCGAGCGGGGCGATTACACCGCCGGCGCCCTGGAACTGGCGCTGTTCAACCCCGTGCGCGGGCCCGTCACCGACGTCGGCGTGGGCTACGACGGCACGCAGAAGTCGGCGGCCCTGCCGCCCGTGCCCCCGGTCGCCTACCGCAACCGGTACGCCGTGCGGGACACGGTCGGCGCGATGCGGTTCGCCGGGTCGTACTACCTGGTGGTGCACCTGGCCACGCGCGTGGCCGACCGGCTCGGTCCGGGAGCGTTGCCGCTGACGCTGCGGGTACGCGTGGACGGGGAGCCGCAGGCCGGGCCGGACTACGCGGGCCAGTCGTCACCGGGGGACCTCTTCCGGGCCACCGGCGGGAACGGGGGAGGCGGCACGTCCGGTGACCCCCTGCTGAGGGGCGTCGCCGTGGGCGGCATCGGCACCGGGACCCTGCTGCTGGCGGTGCTCGGCGGCTGGACGGTGCTGGCGCGGCGCCGGGCCGGTCAGATGCGGGCCAGGGCCCAGAACCCGACGGCGTAGCAGACGAGGGCGAGCAGCAGCAGCGGCACGGCGACCCGCGCGGGCGGCCCGGGGCGCGGGCGGCGCGGGGCCGCGGTGTCCACAGCCCTGTGGGAAACCCGCGGCTCCTGCGTGGCGTACGAGGCGGTGGTGTACGACGCGGTGGCGGGGTCCGGGCGATACCGGACGACGGGCAGGACGTGGGTGGGGGTGTCGACGTCCTGCTCCGGGGAGACGGACTGCTCCCGTGAGACGGGTTGCTCCCGGGACAGGGTCTGATCACTGGCCAAGGCCTGCTGCTGGGAGACCGTCTGCTCCCTCGGCACGGCCTGCTGCTGGGAGGCGGTCTGCTGCCAGGACACGGCCTGCACGGGTTGCGATGGTACGGCGGTGACGTCCCGCGGATCGCCGAGTGGGTGGCCGTCGAGGGGGCCGCTGAGGCGGCCGTCGCCGAGCGGGCCGTGCGGTCCGAACCCCGGGGGCAGTGGGCCGACTTGGTCGAAGATCTCGATCAGTTCGTCGTCGGGGCCCGGCTCCGGCAGGAGTTCGACGGCCGCCGCCAGCGCCTTGCGCGCCCCCGTCGCCGTGCGGAAACGTGCCTGCGGGTCGGGCTGCAGCAGCGCGGCCACGACCTGCCAGAGCGGCTCGGGGACACCTTTGGGCGCGCCGGGAGTGCCGTGGTCGGCGAAGTACTCGACGAGCGCCTTGGCGTCCGGCTTGGCGCCCTCCAGCAAATACAGGGCCACCAGACCGACGGCGAACAGATCGGCCGGGAAGTCCGGCTCGGCGCCCAGCAGTTGCTCGGGCGCGAGGTAACCGGGCGTCCCCACCACGAGGTTCGTCTCCGTCAGCCGCGGCTCGCCCAGCCGCATCGCGATGCCGAAGTCCGACAGGCGCAGCCGGGGGCGTGCGGTGCCGGTGGCTTCCAGCAGGATGTTGGCGGGCTTGACGTCCCGGTGGACGACCCCCTCGGCGTGCACCGCGGCCAGGCCCGACAGCAACTGGTCGAGCAGCGTGCAGACGAAGGCCGGCGGGAGAGGGCCGTAGTCGCCGACGAGATGGACCAGCGAACCGCCCGTGACCAGGTCCATGGTGAACAGGACCTGGTCGTCGTCGGCGGCCCAGCTGGTGGGTGCCAGCACATGCGGGTGGTCGATCCGCAGCGCCTGTTCCCGGACGAACCGCAGCAGCGCGTGCGCGTCGCGCTGCTGGAGCACCTTGGCGGCCGCGTAACGGCGACGACGGTGGTCCCAGACCCGCCATACGGCGCCGACGCCGCCGCGTCCGATCGGGTCGACCAGCTCGTACCGCCCGGCGAAGACCTCACCCATCGCTGCGCGCCGCTCCTCCCCCTCGGGTCACCCCCGTTGCATCCCCCGCCCTCGACCGCCGAACCCCCTCGGCGACCGGCCCTGCGGGTCAGTTCTGGTGGGACTGGTAGTGCGCGACCGCGTCGGAGGTGCGGCCGGCGCCGTAGACCCGGAGGAACTCGGCCAGTTCCGGATGGGTCATGGCGAGGGAGTCCGCAGCCTCGATTATGTCCCCGGCGGCGGCCACGGAACGCAGCAGCGACTGGATCTCGCGGACCACCCGCTTGACCGTCGGCGCGCCCGAAGTGCTGGTCGTCTGCGTGGTGTTGTTGAGCACCGAGCCCCCCTGAGACTTCTTGATCTCCTCCATGCGCTCGGTCGCCTCGGCGGCGCTGACGCTGCCGTCCGCCGCCTGCGCCGCCAGTTCCTGCAGCAGCTGCACCCGCTGGACGACCGCCGGGTTGCCGATCTTCGCCCGCTGGCCGCTCATCAGCTGGGACAGCATCGGCGCCGACAGTCCCAGCACCCCCGCGAGCCGGGCCTGGTTCAGGCCCAGGTCGTCTATGAGCCTGCGGAAGAGTGCCCCCAACGGCTCCCCGTACCAGTTCCGCTGCAGTTCCCGCGCTCTGGCGGTGGCTTCCTGCTGTGCGGCGTCCATTGCGTCTCCCCATCGCTTCCCCAAAACGGCGGTTCGCTGCCGCGAACCACGCCGAGCATCTTACGGAGCGTGGTCGAGTACGGGGACCCCCAATCTTTTTGCGAGATCCCCGGGTGGACCCGGTACTCTTGTCTGCGGCGCCCACCGGATCGCGGTTCTTCCGGCCGGACGCTTCTCTTGCGGGGCCTTAGCTCAGTTGGTAGAGCGCCGTCTTTGCATGGCGGATGTCAGGGGTTCGACTCCCCTAGGCTCCACCTGAAGGACCCCTCCGACCTGCGGTGACGCGGTCGGAGGGGTCTTCTTTATGGTGACGTACATGCCACCGCGGGACGGGCGACCATGTCGCGCGTCCCGCGGTGTCGTTGTGCTGGGGAGCGGTTCAGCCCTCGTCGTCGCGGCGGGCCGCTTCCTCGGCTTCCTTCGCCTGGACCTCCGGGTCGAGGGCGGCGTCGCCGCTGCCGTCGACCGAGCTCAGACGGCCCGACTCGGGTACCTCGGTCGCGGCGGGCGGCTCGACCAGCCAGTCCGGGTTGGCCTGCTTGTCCCACCACTTCCACGCCGCGAACGCACCGCCCGCGACGGCGCCGGCCACGGCCAGCACCTTCGCGATCCGGCCGGCCCTGGCCCGGCGCCGGTGCTTGCGCACCAGCTTCTGGATCTCCTTGGGCGACACCTGGCCGCGCAGTGCGGCGAGTGCGGCGGCGCCCCGGGCGGCGGCCTCGTCACGGACGGGTCCGGCCGCGGCCACCGCCTGCTCGATCATCGGCCGGGAATAGTCGGCGGCCTGCCGTGCGGCCTTGCGGGTGCGTACGGCGGCCTCCTGGGCCGCCTGGTCCACCCTCGGCGGCACATGGGTCATGGCCTGCACGCGGGCCTGTTCGATACGGGGCGCCACATGGACGCCGTACTGGGCGCGGGCCTGCTCGGCGGCCAGTGTCACCTTGGGCGCGAGCCGTACGCGTGCCTCGTGCGCGTAGTGCGCGGCCCTCTCCTTGGCCGTGTCGGCGTAGGGCGCCACCACTTCCGCGGCGTGCAGCACGCTGTCCTTCGCCGAACCGGTCGCGGCGCGCACGCTGTCGATGCGGGTCACGGGTTCCTCCTCCTCGGTGGCGTACGGTAAATCGACTTTCCACCCTTTTGCGGATCATGCCTGCCCGTGGGCTTTCCGGCATGCGGGGACGCGCATCCGGGTGCCGAAGAACGCGCTCGCGGGCGAATAGCGGACGAAAACGGGTCAACGGGAGCTTGCCGTCGACAATGCCACGGATCGGCCCGGCGCGCTCCCGTCCCGCAGGACTCGGTCGTTTCGCGCCACCGAACCGGGTGGCCGAGAGCCGTGCCTGTCCTCAGGAAGGCGACGCGGGGGGCGGACCGTGCGAGGATCGGGGAGTCACAGAAAGACAACGGAAGGCACATCGTGGCTGAGCAGCTCTACGCCACCCTGAAGACCAACCACGGCGACATCGAGATCCGGCTTTTCAAGGACCAGGCGCCGGCCACGGTCAGGAACTTCGTCGAACTCGCCCAGGGCGAGCGTGAGTGGGTCCACCCGGAGACCGGCCAGAAGAGCAAGGCCAGGCTCTACGACGGGACGATTTTCCACCGGGTGATCAGCGGCTTCATGATCCAGGGCGGCGACCCGCTGGGCAACGGCACCGGTGGCCCGGGCTACCAGTTCGACGACGAGTTCCACCCGGACCTGCGTTTCGACCGGCCCTACCTGCTGGCCATGGCCAACGCCGGCCCGCGCACCAACGGCTCGCAGTTCTTCATCACCGTCGCCCCGACGGCGTGGCTGACCCGCAAGCACACCATCTTCGGTGAGGTCACGGGCCAGGCCGGCCAGAAGGTGGTCGACTCGATCGCCGCCGCGCAGACCAACCCGCGCACCGACCGTCCGCTGCAGGACGTCGTCATCGAGTCGGTCGTCGTGGAGTCCCGCGAGGGCTGAGCGAGGATCCGGCAGGAGGACGCGCCGGACGTCCGACAGCTCCCGAAGGGAACCAATCGCCCTGCTCGTCCGTAAGGATGAGCAGGGCGGTTCCTTTCGTACCCGAGTTGCACCGGACGCGTACCGACGATCGAGGGGATCTCATGGACCAGGCGCCGAGCAGCCCGCAGGACGCGCGCAGCAGCCTGCCCACCTGCTACCGCCACCCCGACCGGCAGACCGGCATCCGCTGCACCCGCTGCGAGCGGCCGATCTGCCCGGAGTGCATGGTGGATGCCTCGGTCGGCTTCCAGTGCCCCGACTGCGTCCGCGGCCCGTCCGGCCGCCAGGGCCGCGCGGCTACGGCCGCGGCCCGCCCGCGCACCCTCGCCGGCGGCACCGTCACCGCGGACCCCCGTCTGATCACCAAGATCCTGATCGGCCTCTGCCTGGCCGCCTTCCTCGTACAGAAGGCCGTCGGTGCCGACTTCGAGGAGCGCTTCTTCCTCCTCGGACAGGCCTATATTCCGTCGCTCGGCGCTGTGCAGGGCGTCGCCGAAGGGCAGTGGTACCGGCTGCTGACCGCGATGTTCCTGCACGGCAGCTATGTCCACATCCTGTTCAACATGCTCAGCCTGTGGTGGATCGGCGGCCCGCTGGAGGCCGCCCTCGGCCGGATCCGCTATCTCGCCCTGTACTTCGTCTCGGGGCTGGCCGGCAGTGCGCTCACCTATCTGCTCGCCGCACCCAACCAGCCGTCCCTCGGCGCCTCCGGAGCGATCTTCGGACTCTTCGGCGCGACGGCGGTGCTGATGCGCCGCCTCAACTACGACATGCGGCCGGTGATCGCGCTGCTCGCGATCAACCTGGTCATCACCTTCGGGGTCAGCGGCATCGCCTGGCAGGCCCACATCGGCGGTCTGGTCGCCGGGGTCCTCGTCGGTTACGCCATGGTGCACGCGCCCCGGGAGCGGCGGGCGCTGGTGCAGTACGGCAGCTGTGCGGTGGTGCTCGCGGTCGTCGTGGTGATGACCCTGTTGAGAACGTCTCAGCTCACCTGAGCGACCGGTTGTCCACAACTGGTGCCCGATCTTGTGCACAGCGCGTCAGAACAGCTGTGCCCCCTGTCACCGACCCGAATTTGCGCAGGTCAGACAGGGGGCGAACAGATGTGCGGCAAGCAGTGTGTCAGTCGTACCGGCGTCAAGCCGCGAGGAGTTATCCACAGATCGTCGTTTCTTTTCCCCAGGCCGGGTGTGGATAAATGCACGACCTGTGGATAACTCAGCGGATAGCCGTGGGCAGAGCTGAGTTCACCGGCCCGTGGCCGGTACTTCCCCTGCTACTTCCACTGCGTGGAGACGCCGAAGCCGGCGGCGATGAAGCCGAATCCGACCACGATGTTCCAGTTGTCCAGGCTGTCGATGGGCAGGGAGCCGTCGGTCACATAGAAGACGACGATCCAGGCCAGACCGATCAGGAACATCGCCAGCATGACCGGTGCGACCCAGCCCCGGGTGCCCAGCTTGATGGTCGCTGCCTGCTTCGCCGGGGGCGGCGTGAAGTCGGCCTTCTTGCGGATACGTGACTTCGGCACGAGGGTCTCTCCTGTCGATGCGCTGCGTGGCCGCGCAGGGAACTGGTCGGGCTCGGGGCAGCGGAACTGGGGACACTGAGTGCTCCCCCGGGCGTCCGTTAGCGTAGTGCTTCCGCGGCGCCGAAGGAGATAAGGGTACGTTGAGCAATTCTGCCGACTCTCCCCAGACGGGATCCAGCCCTGCCCGCGGACCCCGTTTCCGGCCCGCGCGGGTGCTCACGATCGCCGTCTTCGCCCTCGCCGGACTCCTTTTCATCACGAGTTTCAACACGGCCAAGGGCACCAATATCCGGACGGACACCTCCTTGCTGAAGTTGTCCGACCTCATCCAGGAACGCAGCCGCAAGAACAAGGAGCTGGACGACGCCAACGCGACGCTGCGCGGTGAGGTGGAGGCGCTGGCCGAACGCGACGACGGCAGCACCAAGGCGCAGGACGACAAGCTCGCGAGGCTGGAGAAGAGCGCCGGCACCCAGAAGGTCACCGGCAAGGCGATCACCGTCACGCTGAACGACGCCCCGCCGAACGCCACCGCCAAGCTGCCCGGCTATCCCGAGCCGCAGCCGGACTACCTCGTGATCCACCAGCAGGATCTGCAGGCGGTGGTGAACGCCCTGTGGCAGGGCGGCGCCAAGGGCATCAAGGTGATGGACCAGCGGCTGATCTCCACCAGTGCCGTGCGCTGCGTGGGCAACACCCTGATCCTCCAGGGCCGCGTCTACTCGCCGCCGTACAAGATCACCGCGGTCGGGGACCCCGAGAGGCTGCAGAAGGCGCTCGCCGAGTCGCCGGCGATCCAGAACTACATGGTCTACGTGAACGTCTACGGTCTCGGCTGGAAGGTCGCCGAGGACGGGACGGTGACGCTGCCGGGCTACTCGGGCACGGTGGACCTGCACTACGCCAAGCCCGTGGACCGGTAGCCGCACATCTCGTGGCCCACGCCCAGGTTTCACGTGAAACCTGCCACCTCGGGCACGCCTCGCGCACGTACCTCGTGGACGCACGGGATCCGGGGCCGCCGCGCCGTTAGTCTGGTTCCGGTACGGCGTGAGTCTGGTGCCGTGGGGAAACGGAAGGGACGGCATGTACGGCTGGATCTGGCGGCATCTGCCGGGCAACGCGTTGGTGCGGGCGCTGATCTCGATCGTGCTCGTCGTGGCCGTCGTCTATCTGCTGTTCCAGTACGTCTTCCCGTGGGCCGAACCGCTGCTTCCCTTCAACGATGTGACGGTGGACAACCAGTGAGCGCGCGCATTCTCGTCGTCGACAACTACGACAGCTTCGTCTTCAACCTGGTCCAGTACCTCTACCAGCTGGGCGCCGAGTGCGAGGTGCTGCGCAACGACGAGGTGGCGACCTCCCACGCCCAGGACGGCTTCGACGGCGTGCTGCTGTCGCCGGGCCCGGGCAAGCCGGAGGAGGCCGGCGTCTGCATCGAGATGGTCCGGCACTGCGCCGCGACCGGCGTCCCCGTCTTCGGCGTCTGTCTGGGCATGCAGTCGATGCAGGTGGCGTACGGCGGAGTGGTGGACCGGGCGCCCGAGCTGCTGCACGGCAAGACATCGCTGGTCGAGCACGAGGGCAGGGGCGTCTTCGCCGGGCTGCCCTCCCCGTTCACCGCGACCCGCTACCACTCGCTGGCGGCCGAGCCGCCGACCGTGCCGGCCGAACTGGAGGTCACGGCCCGTACCCAGGACGGGATCATCATGGGCCTGCGCCACCGTGAACTGCCCGTCGAGGGTGTGCAGTTCCACCCGGAGTCGGTGCTGACCGAGCACGGGCACCGCATGCTGGCCAACTGGCTTGTGGAGTGCGGCGACCAGGGCGCGGTGGCGAGGTCGGCGGGGCTCGCCCCGGTGGTGGGCAGGGCCACGGCGTGACCGCGCTGCGCCCCGAGCGCAAGGACTCGTACGGCGCCGTGCCGCACGAGCCCTACGGCACGGCGCCGTACGGGACGCAGGACGGGGCGTACGGGGACGGGGTGTACGTCAACGCGGAGTACGGACCGGAGACGTATGCGCCCGAGGGCCATGGGCCCGAGGGGTACGAACCCTATGTGCAGCCCGCCGACGACGAGACCGTGGCGCTGCGGGTGGCGCAGCCACCGGCAAGGGGGCGCGAGCGCGGCCCCACATCCGCCTCTGAGGGCTCATCCGCCTCTGGAGGCACCGGAGTCACACCCGGCGGGCGGGCGGCCCGCAGGAAGGCCGCCAAGCGGCGCCGCGGGGGCCGGCACGGTGCCGCCGCGACCGGGCAGGACGCTCAACAGGACGAGCACAGCCCCGTTCCCCGCTCCCGGGTCGAGGCGCGCCGGCTCGCCCGGGCCCGCAAGCCGGGCCCGGGCGTCATCGCGAGCCGGGTGATCGGGGAGCTGTTCATCACGACCGGCGTGCTGATGCTGCTGTTCGTCACCTACCAGCTGTGGTGGACGAACGTGCGCGCCCATGCGCAGGCCGGCCGGGAGGCGAACAGCCTCCAGCAGGACTGGGCGAACGGCAAACGCAGCCCGGGCGCCTTCGAACCGGGACAGGGCTTCGCCATCCTGCACATCCCCAAGCTGGACGTGGTCGTCCCGATCGCCGAGGGCGTCAGCACCAAGAGGGTGCTCGACAAAGGCATGGTCGGCCACTACGGCGAGGAGCCGCTGAAGACGGCGATGCCGGGCGACAGGACCGGCAACTTCGGACTGGCCGGCCACCGCAACACGCACGGCGAGCCCTTCCGCTACATCAACCGGCTCCAGCCCGGCGACGAGGTCGTCGTCGAGACGCAGGACACCTACTACGTGTACAAGATGACGTCGATGCTGCCGGTGACGTCGCCCAGCAACACCACGGTGCTCGAACCCGTACCGCCGGGCTCGGGCTTCACCACGCCGGGCCGATACATCACCCTCACGACCTGCACGCCGGAGTTCACGAGCAAGTACCGGCTGATCGTCTGGGGCAAGATGGTCGAGGAACGGCCGCGCAGCAAGGGCAAGCCGGATGCGCTCGTCAGTTAGGGCTAGGGACAGTGGCAGCGACCGCAGAGGACACCGGGACGTCGTCCCCTCCACCGGCGCGGCGTCGCCGGGGCACCGGCCGGATCGCCATGGCGGTGAGCGTCTTCGGTGAACTCCTCATCACAGCGGGCCTGGTGCTCGGCCTGTTCGTCGTCTACTCGCTGTGGTGGACCAACGTCGTCGCCGACCGGGCGGCCGGACGGCAGGCGGACAAGGTCCGCGAGCACTGGGCGCAGAAGGACACCGGGCCCGGGGCGCTCGACACCAAGGACGGCATCGGCTTCCTGCACGTGCCCGCGATGAAGAACGGCGAGGTGCTGGTCGAGAAGGGCACCACCACGGACGTCCTCAACGACGGCGTCGCCGGCTACTACACCGACCCGGTCAAGGCGACCCTGCCGACGACCGGCAAGGACGGCAACTTCACCCTGGCCGCGCACCGCGACGGGCACGGCGCGAAGTTCCACAACATCGACAAGCTGAAGCAGGGCGACCCGATCGTCTTCGAGACGAAGGGCAAGTGGTTCGTCTACAAGGTGTACGCCGTCCTTCCCGAGACGTCGAAGTACAACGTCGACGTCCTCGGCCAGGTCCCCAAGGAGTCCGGCAAGGCCAAGCCGGGCCACTACATCACCCTGACGACCTGCACCCCCGTCTACACCTCCCGCTACCGCTATGTCGTCTGGGGCGAACTGGTCCGCGTGGACAAGGTCGACAGCGACCGCACCCCGCCGAAGGAACTGGCCGGCTGACCGCACGTGACAGAGCCCCGGTCCCCTCTCTCCGAGGGGGCCGGGGCTCTCGCCGTGGCAGCGGGCGGTCAGGGCTTCGTGCGGGCTAGCCCGTCACGCCTCCGAAGAACTGTGTGCCGCCACCGTTGTTGCCGCCGTTGTTGCCGCCGCCCATGGTGAACAGGTCGACCGTCTGCCCCTTGTTCACGGTGCTGCCCTGGGGCGGGTTGGAGCCGATGACGATGGCGTTGTCGTCGTTGGAGCCGTTGATGTTGCCGACCTCGAGACCGGCGTCCTTCAGGGCCTTCTTGGCGTCCTTCAGCTTCTGGCTCTGCACCGGCGGGACCTGGGTCTGCTGGTTCTGAGGGGCCTTGCCGACGACGATCTGGACCGTGGAGCCCTTGGTGACCTCCTGGCCCACCCCCGGCGTGGTCGAGATGACCTTGCCGACCTGGTTCGGGTCCTGGGTCTCCTGCTCGGTGCAATTGCCGACGAGGTTGTTGGCCTGCATCTGGGCCTTGGCAGCGTCGCAGGACTGGTTGACGACGTCCGGGACGGTCGCCTTCTCCTCGGGCTTGGCCACCGTGAGGGTGATCGTGGAGCCCTTCTCGACCTCGGCGCCGAGCTCGGGGTCCTGATGGAGGACCTTGCCCGGCTCCTCGGCCGAGATCTCGGTCTTCTTCTCGACCTTGAACTGGTACTGGTCGCCCTCCAGCAGCGCCTTGGCGTCGTCGTAGCTCTTGCCGAGCACGCTGGGCACGGCCACCTTCGGCGCGCCCGTCGACACCACGACGTTGACGGTGGTGTTCTTGTCCACCTCGGTCTTGTAGTCCGGGTCCTGCGAGCAGATGTTGCCCTTGGCCTGGTTCTCGCAGGGCTTCTCGGTGGTGGCCAGCTTCAGGTCCGAGTTCTCGGCGATCTTCTGCGCCTGTGCCTGCGAGAGGCCGACGAACTGCGGCACCGGCACCTGGTCGTTGCCGACGCCCTTGCCGGTGAAGATGTACTTGCCGATCAGGATCGCGCCGACCAGGACCAGGATCGCCGCGACGGCCAGCAGGATCGTGGACGTGTTGGACTTCTTCTGGCGGCGCCGGTCCGGGCGGTCGTCGTAGCCGTAGCCGCCGTCGTCCGGGTGCATCGGCGGCAGCATCGTCGTCGCCCCGCCCGGCCCGTCCGCGCGCAGGGCGGTCGTCGGCTGCTCGTCGGGGTAGCCGCCGTAGGCCACCGAACCCATGGCGGCGGTGGCGGCGACCGGCTGGCCGTCGAGGCAGGCCTCGATGTCGGCGCGCATCTCGTCGGCCGACTGGTACCGGTAGTTCGGGTCCTTGACCAGCGCCTTCAGGACGATCGCGTCCATCTCCGGCGTGATCTCGGGGTCGAAGACCGAGGGGGCCTGCGGCTCTTCCCGTACGTGCTGGTAGGCCACGGCCACGGGGGAGTCACCGACGAACGGCGGCCGTACCGTGAGCAGCTCGTACAGCAGGCAGCCCGTGGAGTACAGGTCCGAGCGGGCGTCGACCTGCTCGCCCTTGGCCTGCTCCGGCGACAGGTACTGCGCGGTGCCGATGACCGCGGCGGTCTGCGTCATCGTCATGCCGGAGTCGCCCATGGCCCGGGCGATGCCGAAGTCCATGACCTTGACCTGGCCGGTGCGCGTCAGCATGACGTTGGCCGGCTTGATGTCGCGGTGCACGATGCCGGCCCGGTGCGAGTACTCCAGGGCCTGGAGGATGCCGATGGTCATCTCCAGGGTCCGCTCCGGCAGCAGCTTGCGGCCGGAGTGGAGCAGCTCACGCAGTGTGGAGCCGTCGACGTACTCCATGACGATGTACGGGATCGAGACCCCGTCGATGTAATCCTCGCCCGTGTCGTAGACCGCGACGATCGCGGGATGGTTGAGCGAGGCGGCCGACTGGGCCTCCCGGCGGAAGCGGGCCTGGAAGGACGGGTCGCGCGCGAGGTCCGCGCGCAGCGTCTTCACCGCCACCGTGCGGCCGAGGCGGGTGTCCTGCGCGAGGTAGACCTCCGCCATGCCACCACGGCCGAGCACCTGGCCCAGCTCGTACCGGCCGCCGAGGCGACGCGGCTCTTCCATAGCTACCTACCAGCCCTCTCCATCGGTCCCGACCGGCACGCCCGTGCGGCCGGAGGCTGTCGTCCGGGCCTACCGTACCCGGATCGGTTTGTGTGACCTGGCCAAGCCCGTCACCCGATACAGGACCGGTATCGCAACGTGCGGCAATGTGCAGACGACGTGATCGGAGTCACTTCTTGCTGTTGATGACCGCCTCCATCACGCTCTTCGCGATGGGGGCGGCGAGACCGCCACCGGAGATGTCGTCCCGGTTGGCCGCCTCGTCCTCGACGACCACGGCGACCGCGACCGGCGAGCTGCCGTCGGCGAGCTTGGCGTAGGAGAGGAACCAGGCGTAGGGGTTCTCGCTGTTCTCCACACCGTGCTGGGCGGTGCCGGTCTTGCCGCCGACGGTGACGCCGTCGATCTGGGCGTTCTTGCCGGTGCCGTCCTTGACGACGGTCTCCATCATCGACTGAAGGATCTGCGCGTTCTTCGCCGACAGGGGCCGGCTCAGCTCCTTCGGGTCGGTCTGCTCGATCGGGTCGACGTTGGAGGTCTGCAGCTGGTCGACCATGTACGGCTTCATCAGCTTGCCGTCGTTGGCGACCGCGGAGGCGACCATGGCCATCTGCAGCGGAGTGGCCGCGGTGTTGTACTGGCCGATGGAGGACAGCGCGGTCTGCGACTTGTTCATGTCGTCGGAGAAGACGGAGGCGCTGGAGCGCACCGGCGTGAACTGCTCCGCGTCGAAGCCGAACTTCTTCGCCTCCGCCAGCATCTTGTCGTTGCCGAGGTCGGCGCCGATCTTGCCGAAGACGCTGTTGCAGGAGACCCGCAGCGCCTCACGCATGGTCGCGTTCTCGCAGGGGATGTTGCCCTCGTTCTTCAGCGGAGTCGTGGTGCCCGGCATGATCCACGGCAGCGGCGAGTTCGTCTTGCTGTCCGCGTCCGGGTAGAGCCCGTTCTCCAGCGCGGCCGCGGCCGTGACCACCTTGAACGTGGAGCCCGGCGGGTAGGTCTCGCGCAGCGCCCGGTTCAGCATCGGGTCGGCGGGGTTGTTCTTCTTCTGGAGCTTGTCCCACGCCTGGGCGTCGTCGTTGGAATTGCCGGCGAAGGCCGACGGGTCGTACGACGGGTAGGAGGCGAGCGCGAGGATCTTGCCGGTGGCCGGGTCCAGCGCGACGACGGCGCCCTTGCCGCCCCGCTTCTTCAGGCCGTTGAACGCGGCCTTCTGCGCGGCGGCGTTGAGCGTGGTGACGACGTTGCCGCCCTGCTTCTCCTTGCCGGTGACCATGTCGAGGGTGTTGCGGAAGAACAGCCGGTCGTCGGTGCCGGTGAGGATCCCGTCCTCGATGGACTCCAGCTGGTTGGCGCCGAAGGCCTGCGAGGCGTACCCGGTGACCGGCGCCCACATGGGGCCGTTCTTGTAGGTGCGCTTGTACTCCAGGTCGTTCAGCCCGGTCGTGCTTGTCTTCGCCGAGCCGGTGATCGGGTTGCCGCCGACGATGATGTCACCGCGCGGAGTGGAGTAGCGGGCGATGGTGACGCGGCGGTTCTTGTCGTCGGTGGCCAGCGAGTCGGCCTTCACGTACTGCAGCCAGTTGTCCCGGATGAGCAGGGTGAGGACCAGCAGACCGCAGAAGATCGCGATGCGGCGCAGGGGCTTGTTCACGGACGGACCACCTGGGTCATCTCGGCGTCGGGGTTGCTGGCGGGCGCGGGTGCCGGGCGGCGCGCGGTGTCGCTGATCCGGATCAGGATCCCGATCAGGGCCCAGTTGGCGATGACGGAGGAACCGCCGTACGCCAGGAAGGGCATCGTCATACCGGTCAGCGGGATGAGACCCATCACACCGCCGGCGACGACGAACACCTGCAGCGCGAACGCGCCGGACAGGCCGATGGCGAGCAGCTTGCCGAACGGGTCGCGGGCGGCGAGGGCGGTGCGCACGCCGCGCTCCACGATCAGGCCGTAGATCAGCAGCAGCGCCATCAGGCCGGCCAGGCCCAGCTCCTCGCCGAAGGTGGCGAGGATGAAGTCGGAGTTGGCGGCGAACCGGATCAGGTCGCTGTGGCCCTGGCCGAGGCCGGAGCCGAGGGTGCCGCCGGAGCCGAACGCCCACAGCGCCTGCATCGCCTGCTCGGAGTGACCGGCGGCGCCCTGCCGGGAGAGCGTGTACTCCTTCATCGGGTCGAGCCAGGCCTGGACACGCTGCTGGACGTGCGGCTCGAAGCTCGCGACGCCGACCGCGCCGGCGCCGGACATCAGCAGACCGAAGACGATCCAGCTGGTCCGCTCGGTGGCGACGTACAGCATGATCACGAACATGCCGAAGAACAGCAGGGAGGTACCGAGGTCGGTCTCGAAGACCAGGATGAGGATGGAGATGAACCAGACCACCAGGATCGGGCCGAGGTCACGGCCACGCGGCAGGTACAGGCCCATGAAGCGGCGGCTGGCGAGAGCGAGCGCGTCCCTCTTCACCATCAGATAGCCGGCGAAGAACACCGCCAGCACGATCTTGGCGAACTCACCTGGCTGGATGGAGAAGCCGGCCACGGAGATCCAGATCTTCGCGCCGTAGATGTTCTGGCCGAGGCCCGGCACCAGCGGCAGCAGCAGCAGGAACAGCGCGCCGACCATGGAGATGTAGGTGTAGCGCTGCAGGACGCGGTGGTCCTTGAGGAAGATCAGCACGACGATGAACAGCGCGATGCCCAATGCCGTGTACAACAGCTGCCGTGGCGCCGCGGTGCCGGCCTGCTTGATGGACTGCAGCAGTTTCGACTGGTCCAGCCGCCAGATGACCACCAGGCCGAGGCCGTTGAGCAGCGTGGCCAGCGGCAGCAGCAGGGGGTCCGCGTACGGCGCGAACTTGCGGACGACGAGATGGGCGACGCCGGCCAGCAGGCCGAGGCCCAGGCCGTAGCTCAGCAGACCGGCGGGCACCTCGTCGTTGATCGCGAGCCCGACGTTGGCGTAGGCGAACACCGGGATGACGACGGCGAACACCAGCAGCGCGAGCTCGGTGTTGCGCCGGCTCGGTGCGCCGATGGCGCCGATCGTGGACGTGTGGTGCGACGACGTGTTGGTAGTACTGCTCATCGTGTGACAGGGCCTCTCACGGCTTGCCTACTGCTTACCGCACAGCGAGACGACCTTCTGCTCTTCCTCCGAGAGGCTGGGGCCGGGGCTGGGATTGGCGGTGGGGGTCGGTGAGGTGGACGGGGCCTTCGTGCCCGGTTTTCCTGTGGCCGAAGGGCTGGGCGTGACCTTGGACGTGAAGGAGGCGGGAGTGGTTCCCCCCGCGGTGCCCCCGGCTTCGCCCTGCCCCGTCTTCGGGGTGTGCTCGTTCTCGGCGGCGTTGCGTTCGGCCTGCTTCTTGCAGGCGGAGGCCTGCAGGGCGAGCTCGTCGATCTTCTTCCGCGCGCTCGCCAGGTCGCTTTCCACGATCGTCTTCGTGACCAGCTTCTGCTGGTAGGGCGGCAGGTACTTGAGTTCGATCTCGGGGTGGTCCTTCTCGACCTTCGAGAGCGACACCCAGGCCAGGTCCTGGTTGATACCGCGGTACAGGGCGACGTGCTCGTCGTTGCTGCCGACGTAGTACTGCGTCTGTGTCCAGCGCCAGCCGCCGTACAGGCCGCCGCCGATGACGGCCAGCGCCAGCACCGAGTACAGCGATCTCTTGATCCACTTACGGCTCTTGCGCGGCTTGGCGAAGTCGTCCTCGTCCCAGTCGCCGAAGCTGCCGGCCGGGATGAAGCCGGTGGTGGCGCCCGAGCCGGGCGGGCCGAACTCACCGCCGCCACCGGGCGCGGCGTGCCGGCCCAGACCGGAGGCGCGGCCGGCGGGCGTCTGCATGATGCCGTTGTCGTGCTGGTGGTGCTGGTTCTCGGCGACCGCGCCGACCACGACCGGGGTGTCGGACAGCTGCCCGGCGAGCGTGTCACCGGTGTCCAGGTCCAGGACGTCGGCGACGATCACGGTGATGTTGTCGGGGCCGCCGCCGCGCAGCGCCAGCTCGATCAGCTGCTGCACGGTCTCCTGCGGGCCCTGGTAGCTGGCGAGGGTGTCCTCCATCGTCTGGTGGGAGACGACTCCGGACAGCCCGTCGGAGCAGATCAGATAGCGGTCGCCGGCCCGCACCTCGCGGATCGACAGGTCCGGCTCGACGTGGTCGCCGCTGCCGAGGGCGCGCATCAGCAGGGAGCGCTGCGGGTGGGTGGTGGCCTCTTCCTCGGTGATCCGGCCCTCGTCGACCAGGCGCTGCACCCAGGTGTGGTCCTGTGTGATCTGCGTGAGCACGCCGTCGCGCAGCAGGTAGGCGCGGGAGTCGCCGACGTGCACCAGTCCCAGGCGCCGGCCCGTCCACAGCAGGGCGGTGAGCGTGGTGCCCATGCCCTCAAGCGACGGGTCCTCCTCGACCATCTGCCGCAGCTGGTCGTTGGCGCGCTGCACGGCCGTACCGAGCGCGGTGAGGATGTCGGAGCCGGGGATGTCGTCGTCGAGGGCGACGATGGTGGAGATCACCTCGGAGGAGGCGACCTCACCGGCCGCCTGGCCGCCCATGCCGTCGGCGATCGCGAGGAGCCGCGGACCCGCGTAGCCGGAGTCCTCGTTGCCCTCGCGGATCATCCCTTTGTGCGATCCGGCGGCGAAGCGCAGTGACAGACTCATGCCCACCTCGCCCGTCGGCTCCGCATGCAGCCGGTCGTGTCGAGCCACACTGCCCACCCTCCGGTCGGGAGCGCGCCGGGGTCCGGGGTGTGAACCGCCGCTGCGTGCTCGCTCCGTTCGCGCTCATTCATGACGTAGCACTACTTCCGCAGCTCGATGACGGTCTTGCCGATGCGGATCGGCGCACCCGGCGGGATCGGCGTCGGGGTCGTCAGCCGCGTCCGGTCGAGGTACGTGCCGTTGGTGGAGCCCAGGTCCTCGACGATCCACTGCCCGCCCTGGTCCGGGTAGATCCTGGCATGGCGGCTGGAGGCGTAGTCGTCGTCCAGCACGATCGTGGAGTCGTGCGCCCGGCCCAGAGTGATGGTCTGGCCCTGCAGCGCGACGGTGGTGCCGGTGAGGGTGCCCTCGGTCACGACGAGTTTGGTGGGGGCGTTACGGCGCTGGCGGCCGCCGCCCTGCTGCTGGCGCTGCTGCGGCGGCGCCTGCCGCTGGGCCTGCTGCGGCCGTCCGGCGTCCCGCCGGGCTGCGCGCTGAGTCACGCGCGTTCCGAACAGGTCGCTGCGGATGACCTGCACGGCCACGATCACGAACAGCCACAGGACGGCCAGGAAACCCAGCCGCATGACCGTGAGGGTCAGCTCTGACATTGCCCCCGCTTCACCCTTCGGCTTGCCTATAGATAACGGTGGTGCTGCCCACGACGATCCGCGAGCCGTCGCGGAGCGTAGCGCGGGTGGTGTGCTGTCCGTCCACCACGATGCCGTTGGTGGATCCGAGATCCTGGATCGTCGAGGGCGTTCCGGTCCGGATCTCGCAGTGCCGGCGGCTCACGCCGGGGTCGTCGATCCGCACGTCGGCGTCGGTGCTGCGGCCCAGCACGAGCGTCGGGCGGGAGATCTGGTGGCGGGTGCCGTTGATCTCGATCCAGTAGCGGGTGCGTCCGCCGGATGCCGGTGCGGCGGCCGTCGGCCGCTGCGGGCTCGCCGGCTGCGGATAGCCGTACCCGCCGGGGCGGGCGCCGGGCGGCGGGGCGGACGGCATGGGGGGCGCCGCGGCGGGCGCACCGGGCGCTCCGTGCGCGGCCGGCCGGCCGGGCTGCGGGTAGCCGTAGCCGCCCTGCTGCTGCGCGCCGGCCTGTCCGGCGGCCGCGGGCGCGCCCGGCGCCTGCTGGCTGCTGGACGAGGCGAGCGTGCGGCTGCGGACCCGGTACAGACCGGTGTCGAGATCGTCGGCCTTCTCCAGATGGACCTTGATCGGGCCCATGAAGGTGTAGCGCTGCTGCTTGGCGTAGTCGCGCACCATCCCGGCGAGTTCGTCGCCGAGCTGCCCGGAGTAGGGGCTCAGCCGCTCGTGGTCCGGCGTGCTGAGCTCGACGATGAAGTCGTTGGGGACCACGGTGCGGTCGCGGTTCCAGATCGTCGCGTTGTTGTCGCACTCACGCTGGAGCGCACCGGCGATCTCCACGGGCTGGACCTCGGACTTGAAGACCTTGGCGAAGGTGCCGTTGACCAGACCTTCGAGACGCTGCTCGAACTTCTTCAGGACTCCCATGGGGCACCTCCTCCGTCGTTCCTGCCGTCCTGCTGCCCGCGGTGCGGGTACTGCCCTACCTGGTACTGCTTACTGATCGTATCCACGCGCCGGTCGATCGGCTGGTTCCCCCTGTCGGCCCGGTCGACGGGTGTCGACGCCTCGGTGCGTTCCTGATGCCTCGTACCCCTTGCGGGGTACTTCTGCCCAGGATCGTAGAGGCGGCCGCAAACCAGTGTCCCGCACCCTGCTGTGCGCTCCCTCCGCTTGAAGGGGGGACGGCACGGACCGGTACGAGGTTGATACGTGCCGGGGGTGAGGCCGAGACCTGCGGGGCGCGGGGGGCGGTTTCGGGAGTGTGGGGAGCTCGGGGCGCTGCTCAGAGGGATGCGGGCATCGGCCGCAGTGCCCGCCGGGGAGTGGCTGGGGGGCCGCGGGAAGGGATGTGAATCCACCCCGTACGGCGTGCTAATGTTCTGGGTGTCGGAAGGCGCCGGGCCGAAAGGAACGGAGCCCGAGGACACACCCAATGCGCGGGTGGCGGAATAGGCAGACGCGCTGGATTCAGGTTCCAGTGCCCGAAAGGGCGTGGGGGTTCAACTCCCCCCTCGCGCACAAAGAGATACCGGGGAACGGGTCTCTGTGGTGACGGAAGTCACCGCAGGGGCCCGTTTCTCGTTTTCGTGTGTCGGCACGGTGGGTGAGCCATCTCACGTGGCCGTGTGCCGTTGCTTTGAGGAGCCTGGCCGGATTTCAACGACATGTGTTGCTTAGACGACGCGTGTTGAATACCGTCGGATCATGAGAGTCGAAGTCTGGGCAGACGCGACGCGCTGCTGGACCTCGGTGACCCGCGGGGTGCGCCTGCTGGCCGCACGCGCCTGCTTCCGCTCCGCGCAGCTCGGGCGCGCCGTGCGGATGCTGGAAGAGCTGGTCGCCGAGGGGCCCGACGACTCGTACGCCAGGCTGCTGCTGGCGCGCGCGCTGGAGCGGCAGGGCCGGGGCGACGAGGCCGCCGTCCACTTGCGGATCGCGGCGGCCATGACGCCTTCCTACGGCCACTGACCGGTCAGCCGAGCCGTTCGATGATGGCGCTCCAGGTGGGCAGGAGGGGCGGATGCCGGTCGCGCCGAGCGGGTGTATGCGTGTAGAGAGGTGTACGACACCCATCGCTTAGACGACAGGTGCTGTTTTGACGTCGCGTGTCGTGGAAACTGGGTGCCATGCCGAACGTGTCAAGCACCCGCGGTGCCTCCCGGGACCCGCGCGCCCGCAAGACGAGGGCGCAGCTGCGTGACGCCGTCCTGGCCCTGGCGACCGAACAGGACCTCGACACGGTCACGATGGCCGACATCGCCGAGCGGGCCGAGGTCAACCGGGCGACCGTGTACCTGCACTACAAGGACCGGGACGACCTGCTGCTCGACGCCACGGACAGCACCATGAGCGGCATCGTGGACGCCGTGCGCGCCTGCCGGCCGACCGCGGCAGCGGGCCTGGGCACGTCCGAGCAGGACCTCGTGCCCGGGCACCTGCGCAACCTCTTCGCCCACGTCGACCGGCACCGGCCGCTGTACGCCCGCATGCTGGGCGAGGACGGCAGCTCCCGGTTCTCCGCGCGTCTTCAGCGCCGGCTCGCCCAGGCCTGGTTCGAGCAGCTCACCGACGACGCCGGTGCCGAGACCGGGCCGGGCGCACGCGCTGATCTCCTGGTACGCGCTCATTACGTCAGCGGAGGCCTGGTCGCGCTCATCGCGCACTGGGCGCAGGGCGAGTTCGACGCCCCCGGGCAGGACGAGGAGGCCGCCGTCGACCAGCTCTCGCACCTGGCCTGGACCTTGATCCGGGACAGTCATGACGCCGTATGGCCCTGACGCGCGCGTACTCGCCGATGCGCCGTACGGTGCCGGCTCTCGTACGGTCTCGTGCGCCGTACGGTCTCAGCGGCTGTCCAGAATCTGGTGCAGGGTGTAGCGGGCGTTGGCGGAGATGACCGGGTTGGTGTGCCGGTAGTACGGCAGTTGGATCACCGCCATGGACAGGGCCCAGCCGCGGCCCCGCGCCCAGGTGGCGTCGTCGATGCCGGCACCGTCGCGGAAGACCCGGCGGCTTGTGGGCGTGAGCAGGTTCCACGCCGGGATGAGGTCGACGGCCGGGTCGCCCACGCCGGCCGTACCGAAGTCGAGGACTCCGGTCAGCCGGCCACCGGCGCCCAGCAGATTGCTCGGCATGAGGTCGGAGTGGGTCCAGCACGGCTCAGCCGTCCAGTCCGGTGCCTGAAGCGCGGTGTCCCAGGCGGCGAGGAGCGCGTCCGCGTCGAAGGGCTCGTCCGTGCGGCGCAGTTCCCCGATCGCCGCGCGGGTCTCGGCGTCGACCGTGCGCAGCGGGGCGCCCCGGTAGGCCGGGGGGCCGTCGTCGAGGCCGGACGCTTCGGACCGGCCGGCCCGGCGCAGGGTGGTGACGAAGACCGCGAGGTCGCGGGCCAGGTCGTCGGACGCCTCGCCTTCGCGGAGGACCTCGCCGTCCAGCCAGCGGTGGATCGCCCAGCGATGGGGGTAGCCCTCGGCGGGCTCGCCCAGGGCGACGACCTCGGGGATCGGGACGGGCAGCAGCGGGGCCAGCCGCGGCAGCCAGCGCGCCTCGTCGTCGAGACTCCCGGCGCCGCCCTCCAGGAGCGGCAACCGGACGGTCAGCTCACCGCCCAGGCGGTAGATCGCGTTGACCGTCCCACCGGAGGCGAGGCGGGTGATCGGCAGGTCTGCCCATCCGGGGAACTGGGCGCGCAGGAGGCGGCGGACGAGGGCGGGGTCGGTGGCCGCTTCGCCGTCGTGCATCTTGGTCTTCTCCGGGGTCGTCATCACCCCTGTTCCTACACCGCCGGGGTGCTCCCCGTCACCGGAATTTCGCGGCCGTCGCGGGTGGAAAAGTGCTTCGGATATTTCGTCAAGCCGCAAAACTCGGCCAATGGCCGAAAAGAGCTGACGGGACGAACCGAGTGTAAACAGTTCCCTGATTTCATTGACACGCGTGCGCGGTGCACCTCATGATCTACGGCGGTATCGACCATGAAGGCCCAGGGGGAAAAATGTCTTCGCAATACCACGCCGCAATCGAGGAACTCTGCGATTCGCTCTCCGCGAAAAGCTACGACCTGCTTTCCGGAGCCAAGGTCGCGGATCTTCTGCGTGGGCGCTCCGAAAACGCGCTGGACGATCTGGAGGACTTCCGCGAGAGCTGGAACCGTATGCCGCTCGACGCCTACATGGCCGACGGCGGCCGTTACCGGCGCCGTCGGCACGCCACGCTGAGCGCCCCGAAGGGCGCCGCCGGGTACCGGGTCGAGGCGCACCGGCCGCACTACCAGACGCTGGACTTCAACAACCTCAACGGGGGCGTCGCCCGCCACTACGAGCCGTTCGAGGACGCCGTCCTGAAGGGCTCGACCATGGACAGCCTGGTCACCCTGGGCTGCGACATCTTCGGCCGGCTCGCGCCGTACTCCGCGTGGCACATCGAGGCGCACCAGTTCCGCATCGAGGTCGACGGGGAGGAGATCGGCAAGCCCACCCCGGAGGGCGTCCACCGGGACGGCGTCACCTTCGTGCTGATGGCCATGATCGACCGGTCCAACGCGGGCGGCGGCGAGAGCACCATCTTCAACCTGGAGCAGGAGCCGCTGGAGAAGTTCACCCTCACCGACCCGCTGGACCTCGCGCTGGTCAACGACGAGCGCGTCTTCCACGGGGTGTCGCCGATCCAGCAGCTCGATCCGGGCCGGCCCGCCTCCCGTGACGTGCTGGTGATCACCTACCGTCACAAGGCCGCCTGACGTCGGTGCTCGGGGCGCCCGCGGTTCGGCCGCGGGCGCCCTCGTGCAAGTCCTGCCGGTCCGGTGCGGGTCGAGAGCCCGTGCCGGTCGAGAGCCGGTCCGGTGCGGGACGAGAGCCGGTCCGGTGCCGGTCGAGAGCCGGTCCGGTGCCGGTCGAGTGAGAAAACGGGAACATGGGTCAGATCGTCGCCGTCGCAGTCATCACCGTGCTGGCTGTCATCAGCCCCGGCGCGGACTTCGCGATGACCGTACGCAACAGTTATCTCTACGGTCGCCGCGCGGGAATTCTCGCGGCGGCGGGAATTTCGCTCGGCGTCCTCGTCCACGTCACCTACACGATGGTCGGCGTGGGACTGCTCGTCTCGCGGACGCCGCTGCTTTTCACGGTGATGAAACTGGTCGGTGCGGCCTACTTGGTGTTCATCGGCTACAAGACGTTTGTCGCCAAGGCCCAGTTGCAGATCGATCTGTCCGCCGACGGCACGCTGTCCCCGGCCGGGGCGCTGCGGACCGGATTCCTGACGAACGCGCTGAACCCCAAGACCATGCTGTTCGTGCTCAGCACCTACACACAGGTCGTCAGCGCCGACACCCCGGTCGCCCAGCAGATCGGATACGGCTTGTTCATGTCGGTGGCGCACCTGGTGTGGTTCGCCCTGGTCGCGCTGCTCTTCTCACAGCAGGACCTGCGCGCCCGGCTGCTGCGACGGCAGGCCGTGCTGAACAAGGTGATCGGGAGTGTGCTGGTCGGACTTGGGGTGGTGCTGGCGCTGACGCCGGCGGTATAGCGAGCGGTGGCGTCGGCGGTCTGGCGAGCCGTGGCGTCGGCGGTCTTGTGAGGGTGCGTTCCCCTGCGCTGTGTGGCGCTGCTGACCGGGACCGTCAGTCCTGAGCGCCCTGGGAGATCGGCTCGAGGCGGGGCTCCGCGATCGAGCGGTAGTCCGTGGTCGACAGGGCCAGGGAGCGGTCGAGGCGGGCGGCGTTGAAGAAGAACTCCGGGTGGGCCAGCAGCGCCGGGTCGACGATCAGCTCCAGCCGCTCGTCGAAGGAGAACGGCAGGATGGTCCCGCTCTGCGACCCGGCCAGCTCCTCGGCGATCTCCGGGGAGGCGAAGGAGGCGTACGTGCCGCCGTACAGCGCCTTGATCGCGGCCAGGTCCACGCGCTTGTCGCCGGGGACGACGGCCAGGGCGAAGCGCTTCTCCTTCTTGCCGATCTTCACCATCACGATGATGCACTTGGCGGCCCGGTCCAGGGCGTGGCCGCGCAGCCGGCTGACCGCCTCGGTGGCGCCCTCGCTCTCGTGTTCGATCACCCGGTAGTCGGCCCCGTGCTCGTCGAGCAGGGCGATCAGCTTGTCGTAGGTGTCGTGCGAGGCCATGGGTTCCCCTCGGGCAAAACGGCGGCTGCGTCGGGCGAGTTGACCCTAACGTCCGAGGGGTGACCGAGTTGTCCACAACCGCCGACTGGTCCCCAGGGTCTGACGTGTTTCGGCCACCGGCTGTACGGTCGGCACGCGTTGATGTTCGCGCAGTCGATGTTCGTGCAGCTGTCGTTCGCGCAGTTGATGTCCGGGGGAGGCGGTCGCGGTGACCGAGACCGGTGCGGTGGCGTCCGAGGTGTCGGATGCGTCGGGGGTGGCCGCGCAGGCCGAGGGGTTGTCCACCCAGGCCGAGGGGGCGTCCGCCCATGCCGAGGGGGTGGCGACGGCCGCCGTCCGGCGGCTTCCCCGGGTGCGCGGTTTCGCCGAATGGCCCGCGCCGGGGTCGCCGAAGGAGGAGGGCAAGGCGCTGCGCCGCCGGGTGCCGCGCGGGTCACACGCCGAGCTGGATCTCGATGCCGGCCGCCCGGACGCGGTGAGCGCGGTGGAGGAGTCCAACCGGGGCCGGCTGCCCGAGCTGACGCCGATCCGGGTCGGCCGGATGGCGGCCACGCCGTTCGCGTTCCTGCGCGGATCCGCAGGGTTGATGGCGTACGACCTCGCGCGGACGCCGCTGACCCGGATCACTGCGCAGATCTGCGGGGACGCGCACGCGGCGAACTTCGGCCTGTACGGCGACGCGCGCGGTGGACTGGTCATCGACCTGAACGACTTCGACGAGACCGTGCCGGGCCCGTGGGAGTGGGACCTGAAGCGGCTCGCCGCCTCACTGGTGCTGGCCGGGCGCGCGGCCGGCGCCGACGAGGACGCCTGTCGCCAGGCCGCGTTCGACGCGGTGGGCGCATACCGGCGCACCATGCGGTTGCTGGCGAAGCTGCCGGTGCTGGACGCGTGGAACGCCATCGCCGACGAGGAACTGGTCTCCCACACCGACGCCCACGATCTGCTCGGCACGCTGGAGCGGGTCTCGGAGAAGGCGCGGGCCAACACCAGCGGCCGGTTCGCGGCGAAGTCGACGGAGCCGGCCGAGGACGGCGGGCGCCGTTTCGTGCCTGCACCGCCCGTCCTGCGGCGGATACCGGACGCCGAGGCGGCGGCGGTGGCCGCGTCCCTTGAGTCCTACCTCTCCACTCTCTCCGAGGACCGCCTGCCGCTGCTGGCACGGCACGCGGTGCACGACGTCGCCTTCCGCGTGGTCGGCACGGGCAGTGTGGGCACGCGGTCGTATGTCGTGCTGCTCCTCGATCACCGGGGCGAGCCGCTCGTGCTGCAGGTCAAGGAGGCCCGGCCGTCCGCGCTGGTGCCGCACCTGGCCGCCGTCGGCTTCGAGGTGCCGGACGTGGACCACGAGGGCCGCCGGGTGGTGCTGGGGCAGAAGCGGATGCAGGTCGTCAGCGACATCCTGCTGGGCTGGACGACGGTGGACGGCCGCCCCTTCCAGGTCCGGCAGTTCCGCAACCGCAAGGGCAGCGTCGACCCGGCCGCCCTCGCCGCCGGCCAGGTCGACGACTACGGCCGGATGACCGGCGCGCTGCTGGCCCGTGCCCACTCGCACAGTGCCGACCCGCGTTTGATCGCCGGCTACTGCGGCAAGAACGAGGAACTGGACGAGGCGATCGCCACGTTCGCGCTCGCCTACGCCGACCGCACCGAGGCGGACCACGCGGACCTGGTGGCGGCGGTCAGGGCGGGAAAGGTCGCGGCGGAGATGGGGGTGTGAGTCGCGGAGGCGGCTGGATGTGCCGCTGTGACGGTGACCACACAGTGGAGAAGCCGGTCATAAGCGGCACCGAAACCCCTCCTCATCGGCGCGCGCCCGGCGCAGCGCATACGCTGGCCGGGTGACGACCCCGGAAGCTGAGCAGCCGCGGCCCGAGGAGCGGCTGGAGCGGGCCGTGCGGGCCGCCGAGCAGGCGCTGATCGAGTACGAGATCGCGGTGGAGACGTTCCGCGTGGAGGTCGAGAACTTCTCCCGCCTCCACCACCAGCGGCTCGGCCCCATGTACGCCCGCATCGAGGAGCTGGACGCCCGGATCGCCGAGGCACGGGCCGCCCGCACCGGCGATCCCGAGGACCAGCGCCGGGCGCGGGAGCTGCGGGAGCGGCTGGAGCCGATCCCCGGCGTCGAGGACCTGATGCACGGCTGGATGGACGACTCCGGGCTGTTCCCGGAGGCGGCGGCGATGCTCACCGAGCAGCAGGTACGGCCGCCGCAGCGGGTGCGGCCCAGCGAGGAGGCTCGCCGGCTCTACCGGGAGCTGGCCCGCAAGGCCCACCCCGACCTGGCCCAGGAGGAGGGCGAGCGGGTCCGGCGCGAGGAGTTCATCACCCGGGTCAACGCCGCCTACGCCCGTGGCGACGAGGCCGAGCTGCGGGAGCTGGCGGCGGAGTGGGCGGCCGGCCCGGTGCCGCCGGAGCGCCGGCCCAGCCCCAGCGAGGAGCTGTACGCCCGCCTGGAGTGGCTCTCCCAGCGCAAGGAGCTGCTCACGGTGTTGCAGCGGGAGCTGGAGGAGAGCGCCATCGGCTCCATGCTGCGTCTCGCCCCGGACGACCCCGACCAGCTGCTCGTGGAGATCGCCGAGCAGCTGCGGACCGACATCACCGCCCGTGAGACGGAACTGGCGACGCTGGTCGGGCAGCAGCCGTAGGACCGTCGGCCGCGTCCGGTAGCGTCGGGCGCATGAGTTTCGGAGCTGGTGTTCCCACGGTCGAGGTCAAGGACGTCAAGGACGGCGACTTCCTGCTGGACGTCCGTGAGCACGACGAATGGCAGGCGGGCCACGCCGAGGGCGCCCTGCACATCCCGATCAGCGAGTTCGTGGCCCGCTACGGCGAGCTGACCGAGGCCGCGCCGCAGGACGGCC
Source organism: Streptomyces sp. NPDC049915 (assembly GCF_040656475.1). Taxonomy (NCBI): domain Bacteria; kingdom Bacillati; phylum Actinomycetota; class Actinomycetes; order Kitasatosporales; family Streptomycetaceae; genus Streptomyces; species Streptomyces sp. NPDC049915. Next base: position 159,665 of record NZ_JBFAMH010000009.1, on the reverse strand, counting down.
GCGTCCATGTGATCTGCCGCTCGGGCGGCCGGTCCGCCCAGGTCACGATGTACCTGGCCCAGCAGGGCATCGACGCGGTGAACGTCGACGGCGGCATGCAGGTGTGGGCCGCGGCGGGCCGCCCCGTGATCACCGACGAGGGCAAGCCCGGCCACGTGTTGTAGAGGTCGTCGCCCCGACAGGGCCCGCAGAGGTCGCCGTCCCGTCGGGGGCGCCGTCCTGCGGGGATCGCCGGTGCTGCCTCATCGGTCGAAGTCCAGCTCCACCCGTTCCGTCACCGGATGCGACTGGCAGGCGAGGACGTAGCCGGCCTCCGTCTCCTCCGGCTCCAGAGCGAAGTTGCGGTCCATGCGCACCTCGCCGGAGACCAGGAAGGCCCGGCACGTCCCGCACACGCCGCCCTTGCAGGCGTAGGGCGCGTCGGGCCGGTTGCGCAGCACCGCCTCCAGCAGCGTCTCGCCCTCGCGCACCGGCCAGGTGCCGCCGCGTCCGTCGAGGCGGGCGGTGACCGCGCTGTGGGCCGGTGCGCCGGCGGCCGACGTGGGGGAGGCCGCGTCCACGTGGAAGATCTCCTCGTGGATCCGGGCCCGGGCCACGCCCAGCTCGCTCAGCGCCCGCTCCGCCTGCTGCACCAGCCCGAACGGCCCGCACAGGAACCACCCCGCGACGTCACCGACCGGCAGCAGAGCCGGCAGCAGCCCGGTCAGCCGCTCCTGGTCGAGCCGTCCGGAGGGCAGCCCCGCCTGCTGCTCCTCCCGGGACAGCACGGTCACCAGCTGCAGCCGGTCCGGATAGCGGTCCTTCAGGTCGGCGACCTCCTCGAGGAACATCGTCGAGGCGGACGTCCGGTCGCTGCGCACCAGGCAGAAGCGGGCCTGCGGCTGGCGCGCCAGCACCGTGGCCGCGATCGACAGCACCGGGGTGATGCCGCTGCCGCCGACGATCGCCGCGTACAGCCCGGGCGCCGGGTCGAGGGTGAAGCGCCCCGCCGGGGTCATCACCTCCACCTCGTCCCCGATGTTGATCTCCTTCAGCGCGTACGTGGAGAACGCCCCGCCCTCCACCAGCCGCACCCCGATCCGCAGCGTGCGCGGGCCGGGCCCGTCCGGCGCGGGCGCAGGGGAGCAGATGGAGTACGTGCGGCGTATCTCGGCGCCGTCGGCCACCCGGCGCAGGGCGAGGTGCTGCCCCGCCGCGTGCCGGAACTCCTCGCGCAGCTCCTCGGGGACGGCGAAGGTCAGCGCGACGGAGTCGTCGGTGAGCCGGTCGACCTCGGCCACGGGGAGCCGGTGGAAGCGGGCCATCACAACTCCTTGAAGTGGTCGAAGGGTTCACGGCAGACGAGGCAGCGGCGCAGTGCCTTGCACGCGGTGGAGGAGAAGCGGCTGAGCAACTCGGTGTCGGCGGAACCGCAGTGGGGGCAGCGCACCGGGTCCGCTTCCTCGCCGTCATGGGTGCGCGTGGGGCCCAGCGTGACGGTGACCGCTCCCGCCTCCCGCCGCACGCGCGGCGGCGCGATGCCGAACTCCCGCAGTTTGCGCCGTCCTTCGTCGCTGATGTCGTCCGTGGACCAGGCCGGCGAAAGCACCGTGCGGACGGTGACCTCGCGCACGCCGTGCGCGTGCAGCGCCCGTTCTATGTCGGTGCTCATGGATTCCAGCGCCGGACAGCCCGTGTACGTCGGGGTCAGCTCGACCTCGACCGCGTCCGCGCCGTGCACCCGCACCGCCCGTACGACCCCCAGCTCCTCCAGGGTGAGCACGGGCAGCTCGGGGTCGGGCACCGCGCCGGCGATCTTGAGCAGTTCCGCTTCGAGCGGGGTGGTCGTCACCATGACGCCCCCGGGTGGCTGCGGTGCAGATGCTGCATCTCGGCGAGCATCCGCCCGAACGACTCGGTGTGCAGTCCCTGCCGGCCCGCTCCGGCCGTCCACGCCCCGGACTGCGGGCCCTCGGGCACGGTCAGGGTCGCGCGCGCGAGGACCTCTTCGACCGAGGCCAGCCAGCTCTCGCGCAGTGCGCCCCGGTCGACGCCGTCCAGGCCTTCGACCGGCTGGAACATCTCGCCGGTGAACCGCCACAGCGTCTCGCAGGCGCGCTGCATACGCGTGCGGCTCTCCTCGGTGCCGTCACCGAGGCGCAGCGTCCACTGCTCGGCGTGGTCACGGTGGTAGGCGGTCTCCTTCACCGCCTTCGCGGCGAGCGGGGCGAACGGGCCGTCCAGGGCGGCCAGTTGGCCGTACAGCAGGTGCTGGTAGGTGGAGAAGTACAGCTGCCGGGCGATGGTGTTCGCGAAGTCGCCGTTGGGCTGCTCCACCAGCTGCAGATTGGTGAAGGCGCGCTCCTCGCGCAGATAGGCCAGCTCGTCCTCGTCACCGGCCATCGACAGCAGCACCCGGGCCTGGCCGAGCAGGTCGAGGGCGATGTTGGCGAGGGCGACCTCCTCCTCCAGGACGGGCGCGTGCCCCATCCACTCCCCGAGACGGTGGGAGAGCACCAGCGCGTCGTCACCCAGCGCGAGGGCCGCCGTGGCGGGAACCGTGGTGGTCACAGGTGCTTCACCCCCTCCGGGATTTCGTAGAAGGTCGGATGCCGGTACGGCTTGTCGGCGGACGGCTCGAAGAACGGGTCCTTCTCGTCGGGCGAGGACGCGGTGATCGACACCGAGGGCACCACCCAGATGGACACGCCCTCGCCACGCCGGGTGTACAGATCGCGGGCGTTACGCAGGGCCAGTTCCGCGTCGGGTGCGTGCAGACTGCCGGCGTGGGTGTGGGCGAGGCCGCGGCGCGAGCGCACGAAGACCTCCCACAGTGGCCAGTCGGTGTTCGTCATGCCTGCTCCGCTCCCCTGATTCCGGTGTGCGTTCCGGCGTTGGTGCCGGTGTGCTTCGCCGCGTGGGCCGCGGCCGCCTCGCGCACCCACGCGCCCTCCTCATGGGCGCGCCGGCGCTGGGTGATGCGCTGTTCGTTGCACGGGCCGTTGCCCTTGAGGACGTTCCGGAACTCCGACCAGTCGATCGGCCCGAAGTCGTAGTGCCCCCGCTCCTCGTTCCACGTCAGCTCCGGGTCCGGAAGCGTCAGGCCGAGGCTCTCGACCTGCGGGACGCAGATGTCGACGAAGCGCTGGCGCAGCTCGTCGTTGGAGTGGCGCTTGATCTTCCAGGCCATCGACTGGGCCGAGTGCGCCGACTCGTCGTCGGGCGGGCCGAACATCATCAGCGACGGCCACCACCAGCGGTTCACCGCGTCCTGCGCCATCGCGTGCTGCTCCGGCGTGCCCTTGCTGAGGGTGAGCAGCAGCTCGTAGCCCTGGCGCTGGTGGAAGGACTCCTCCTTGCAGATGCGGACCATCGCCCGCGCGTACGGTCCGTAGGAGCAGCGGCACAGCGGCACCTGGTTGGTGATCGCTGCGCCGTCCACCAGCCAGCCGATCGCGCCGACGTCGGCCCAGGTCAGCGTCGGGTAGTTGAAGATCGAGGAGTACTTCTGCCGACCGGTGTGCAGCTTGTCGAGCAGCTCGTCACGGCCGGTGCCCAGCGTCTCGGCCGCGCTGTAGAGATACAGCCCGTGGCCGGCTTCGTCCTGGACCTTGGCCATCAGGATCGCCTTGCGGCGCAGCGAGGGCGCGCGCGTGATCCAGTTGGCCTCCGGCTGCATGCCGATGATCTCGGAGTGCGCGTGTTGCGCGATCTGCCGCACCAGCGTCGCGCGGTAGGCGTCCGGCATCCAGTCGCGCGGTTCGATGCGTTCGTCGGCGGCCACGGCGGCGTCGAAGGCGCGCTCGTACGCGGCCTCGGCGCCGTCCTGGGCGCCGGACGCCGCTGTGCGGCTCGTCTCGTGCGCGGCTGCTGTCGCCATGCGGTCCCCCTCGACCTTGAGTGCTGACCCGGCTTGCTCCCGACCGATCGTTCGGTCCGTGCGATTCCATGGTGGGACGGGCGTCGTAAGGTGTCAACCGCTGTGGACAACCTCCGGCCCACCCTGTGGAAAACCCTCGTGCCCGGGCGCGCCCGGCGCGGGTGGAGCGAGCCGGGCGCGCGTGACACAGCTGGAGCGAGCTGACACCGCTGGAGCAAGGCTGACCGCCGCGGTGACCTCCGTCTGCGCCCTGCGGGTGGGACCGCCGTGCGGGGTGGGGCTGTGCGGGGTCGGTGGTGCTGAGTACCGTTCCGTGCGGGCGTCGCGCGGCCGTCTCGCCGCAGGCGCCGGGTCAGGGGCCGTCGGGCGGGCACGGCAGGGCCGGACATCAGGACATCGAAAGACGGGGCGGAATGGACACGTACGGCGGTAACGACGCGTACGGCGGTGGCGCGAGCCCGCCACCAGGATCGGACGACCGCCCGGTGGACCGGGAGCGGCCGCCCGTGCCGCAGGCGCCACGGACCGACGGCACGCAGACGACCGATGGCGGGACGGTCGACGCCGGGATGACCGATGCCGGGGTGACCGATGCCGGGATGACCGAAGCCGGGATGACTGACGCCGGGACGGCCGACGCACCCCCCGCACCCGCGCGCACCGGTGTCGCCGCGCTCTCCCCCCGCTACCAGGTCGGGGCCGCGCTGGCGCTCGCCGTCGTCGCGGTGGCGGTGTGTGTGCAGATAGGCATGGTGTTCTTGCACGTCGCGCCCGCCAACACGGTCAGCCGCAAACACGGCACGGCGGTCGACGAGTGGATCTACCCGGAGTTCGAGCAGAACTGGAAGCTGTTCGCGCCGAACCCGCTGCAGCAGAACATCGCCGTCGAGGCCCGCGCCGAGATCCGCACCGCGGGCGGCGAGCTGCGCACCACCGGCTGGTACGGGCTGTCCGCGCAGGACGGCCGGGCCATCGAGCACAATCCGCTGCCCAGCCACACCCAGCAGAACGAACTGCGCCGCGCCTGGGACTTCTTCACCACCAGCCACACCGCCGACAACCGCCCCGTGGGGCTGCGCGGAACGCTCGCCGAGACGTATCTGCGCCGTATCGCGCTGCTGCGCCTGGAGCGGTCCGGCGCGGCCGGTGCGGGCGGCACGATCGAGCGCGTGCAGTTCCGCTCCCGTACCACCGCCGTGGCCCCGCCCCGGTGGAGCAGCGAGAAGGTCTCCCAGGAGCCGGCGTTCCGGGTGCTGCCCTGGTGGACGGTGGCGCAGGACGACACCCCCGGAGGTACCCGGTGAACCGCCTCGCCCTGTCGGTCTCGCGCGCGATCGCCCGCGTCACCGAGGCCGCCCACGGCCCGTACCAGACCGCGCTGATCCGGATCGGCTTCGCCTCCACATGGCTGCTGTTCCTGCTGCGGGAGTTCCCGCACCGCGCCGAGCTGTACGGCCCCGACGGCCCGTGGAGCTGGGACCTGGCCCACCAGCTGATCGGCACCAACGGCGCCTTCACCGTGCTGATGTGGTCCGACAGCCGGATCTGGTTCGAGATCGTCTACGTCCTGGCCGTGGTCGCCTCGGCGCTGCTGGCCCTCGGCTGGCGCACCCGGACCATGTCCCTGCTGTTCATGGTCGGCGTGCTGTCGCTGCAGAACCGCAGCGTCTTCATGGGCGACGGCGGCGACAACGTGCTGCACCTGATGTCGATCTACCTCGTGTTCACCCGCTGCGGCCAGGTGTGGTCGCTGGACGCACGCCGCGAGCGGCGGGCCGAGCGGGCACACGCGCGTGGCGAGCGGGTGGCGGACCGGGTGGGGCCCGCGCTGTGGGCGGTGCTCGGTGTGGTCCTGGTCATGGCGACCGCGGGCGGCCGGTTCGGCTCCCAGGAATGGGAGATACCGGCACTGCTGTGGGCGGCCTGGCTGGCACACGGCCTGCGGTGGCTCGTCGGGGCACGCTCACGCGGCGGCGAACCGCGCGTCCTGCTCGACGTGATCGCCAACCTGCTGCACAACGGCGCCGTGGTGGTGATCATGGCCGAGGCGTGCCTGATCTATGCCACGGCCGGCTGGTACAAGATCCAGGGCTCGCGCTGGCAGGACGGCACCGCCGTCTACTACCCGCTGCACCTGGACTACTTCACGCCCTGGCCGTGGCTCGCCGATCTGATGTCCTCCAGCGGTCTGATCATGCTGATCGTGACCTACGGGACCGTGATCGTGCAGGTCGCCTTCCCGTTCACCCTGTTCAACCGGCGGGTGAAGAACGTGCTGCTGGCCGCCATGATGGCCGAGCACGCCGTGATCGCCGTCGTGCTCGGGCTGCCGTTCTTCTCGCTCGCGATGATCGTCGCGGACTCGGTCTTCCTGCCCACGTCGTTCCTGCGCCGGCTGGGGAAGACGGCGGCACACGCGCGTGGCCGTGTGTTCGGGCGCGGGGCAAGCGCGGAGCTGCCGGGGCCGCGCACCCCGGAGGCCGCGGAGCAGACGCACGTAGGCTCTACGGCATGACTGACCCTGTGGCCGTCTGGCGGCGCCTCGCCGACTCGGCGGTGCTGCTCGACGGCTTCCACGCCCTCAAGCACGCCGTGCGCTTCGGCGCCGAGGTCCCGGTCGCGGTCACCACCGACGGCGGCGCCGCGCTCGCCCTCGCCGACGAGCTCGCCCCGGACGTGCGGGAGGCGCTTCGGGAACTGCTGACCGAGGTGCCCGAGTCGACGTACGCCTCCCTGGTGCCGCGCCCGCACCCCACGGCCGTGGCCGCCCTGGCCGTACGGCCCGCGCGAGAGGCGCAGCTGCGGACGCTGGCCCGCCTGCCGCGACAGGCGCCGGTGGTCGTGCTGGACAACCCGCGCAATCTGGGCAACGCCGGGGCCGTGATCCGGCTGGCCGCCGGGTTCGGGGCGACCGGTGTGGTCACCACCGGCACCCTGGACCCCTGGCATCCCACGGTCGTGCGCGGCGGCGCGGGGCTGCACTTCGCGACCGCCGTGGAGCGGCTGGACGTCGAGGAACTGCCGCCCGGTCCGGTGTTCGCGCTGGACCCCGAGGGCGAGGACATCCGGGGCGTGAAACTCCCCGACGACGCCGTCCTCGCCTTCGGCTCCGAGCGCAGCGGACTGTCCGCCGCCCTGCGCGCGCGTGCGGACCATCTGCTGGCGCTGCCGATGCGCCCCCAGGTCTCCAGCTACAACCTGGCCACGAGCGTGGCCATGACGCTGTACCACTGGAGCGCCACCGGGGACGCACCCCGCTAGGGCTGCGAACTGTTCCCAGGGACACACCGCGCTGGGCCCTGCGCCCCGCAGCCGGGGGCAACACGCGGCGCCAGGGCTGCCGTCCCGCATCCAGCGGCAACACGGCGCCAAGGGGGGCGCCCGCATCCAGGGGCGCACCCCGGCCAGGGCTGCGCCCCCGGGCCCACTCGCCGGCCTACGCCTCCCGGCGCACCTCGACCACGCGGAAGCGGTTCGCGACGAACGCCCCGTCGGTCAGCGCGGCGTTGGCCGCCGGGTTGCCGCCCGAGCCGTGGAAGTCGGAGAAGGCCGCCGTCTGGTTCACGTACACCCCGCCGGTGAGGTTGAACGACAGCTGTGCGGCCTCCTCCAGGCAGACCTCCTCGATCTGCTGCGCGGCCTCGCTGTCCGTGGTGTACGCCCCGACGGTCATCGCGCCCTTCTCACGAACCGTGCGCCGCAGCAGTTCCACGGCGTCGGTGAGCGAGTCGACGGCGACGGCGAAGGAGACCGGTCCGAAGCACTCGCTCATGTAAGCGGCCTCGGCGTCCGGCTTGGCACCGTCCAGCTTGACGATCACCGGGGTGCGCACGACCGCGTCGGGGAAGTCCGGGTTGGTGATCTCACGAGAGGCGAGGGCGACCTCACCGAGGCCGGCTGCGGCCTCCAATCGGGCCTTGACGTCGGGGTTGACGATCGCGCCGAGCAGGGCGTTCGCACGCGCGTCGTCGCCGAGCAGGCCGTCCATCGCCTGCGCGAGATCGGCGACCACCTCGTCGTAGGACTTGGGGCCCGCGTCGGTGTGGATGCCGTCGCGCGGGATGAGCAGGTTCTGCGGGGTGGTGCACATCTGGCCGCTGTACAGGGACAGCGAGAACGCCAGGTTGGCGAGCATCCCCTTGTAGTTGTCCGTGGAGTGGACGATCACCGTGTTGACGCCGGCCTTCTCGGTGTAGACCTGCGCCTGGCGGGCGTGGGCCTCCAGCCAGTCGCCGAAGGACGTCGAGCCGGTGTAGTCGATGATCCGGATCTCCGGGCGCGTGGCGAGGGTCTTGGCGATGCCCTCGCCGGGCCGCTCGGCGGCCAGCGCCACCAGGTTGGCGTCGAAGCCGGCCTCGGTGAGCACCTGGCGCGCGATCTGCACGGTGAGCGCCAGCGGCAGCACCGCGCGCGGGTGAGGCTTGACCAGCACGGCGTTGCCGGTGGCCAGGGACGCGAACAGGCCCGGGTAGCCGTTCCACGTCGGGAAGGTGTTGCAGCCGATGACCAGGCCGATGCCGCGCGGGACCGGCGTGAACTCCTTGGTGAGGGCCAGCGGGTCGCGCTTGCCCTGCGGCTTGGACCACTCGGCGGCCTCGGGCGTGCGCGTCTGTTCCGCGTACGCGTAGGCCACGGCCTCCAGGCCGCGGTCCTGGGCGTGCGGGCCGCCCGCCTGGAACGCCATCATGAACGCCTGGCCGGAGGTGTGCATGACCGCGTGCGCGAATTCGTGCGTCCGGTCGCTGATCCGCTTGAGGATCTCCACGCAGACCGCCGCGCGCAGCTGCGGGCCCGCGTCCCGCCAGGCGCGCTGCCCGGCCTTCATCGCGGGCAGCAGGACGTCGAGGTCCGCGTGCGGGTACGTCACGCCCAGCTCGATGCCGTACGGGGAGACCTCCCCGCCGACCCAGTCGTCGGTGCCGGGCTGGTCCAGGTCGAGGCGGCCGCCCAGCAGGGCGTCGAAGGCGGCCTTGCCCGCCGCCGCGTCCAGGCTGCCGTGCTCCTCGCCGTAGGCCTTGGGGTGCTCGGGGTGCGGGGACCAGTACGCGCGCGTGCGGATGGCCTCGAGTGCCTGGTCGAGGGTGGGCCGGTGCCTGGCGATCAGGTCGTGCGCGGTCAGTTCGGCGGCCATGCGGGACCAACTCCTGTCTCGAGAACTCTTCGTCGAGTTCATGACCTGGGCGAAACCATGGGCGGGAACAGCAGGACAGAGTTAGAGTAACCGAACGATCGGTCGGGACAAGGGGGCCTGCCGCATCTGTGGAAAACCCCGTGCGGGAGGATCGCGCACATGACAGCACTCGACCTCAGCAGCCCCGTGGCCGTCGTCGGCACCGGCACCATGGGCCAGGGCATCGCCCAGGTCGCGCTGGTCGCGGGCCACCCCGTGCGGCTGTACGACGCCGCGCCGGGACGCGCCCGTCACGCGGCCGAAGCGATCGGCGTCCGCCTCGACCGGCTCGTCGAGAAGGACCGCCTCACCGCCGCCGACCGCGACGCGGCCCGCGCCCGGCTCACGCCCGCCGACACCCTCGACGACCTCGCCGACTGCGCGCTCGTCGTCGAGGCGGTCATGGAGCGGCTGGACGTCAAACAACAGCTCTTCGGGGACCTGGAGGACATCGTCGGCGAGGACTGTCTGCTCGCCACCAACACCTCCTCCCTGTCGGTCACCGCGATCGGCGGCGCCCTGCGCCAGCCCGGCCGCCTCGTCGGGCTGCACTTCTTCAACCCCGCGCCGCTGCTGCCGCTGGTCGAGGTCGTCTCCGGCTACGCCACCGACGTCACCTCCGCCACGCGCGCGTACGAGACCGCCCGGGCCTGGGGCAAGACGCCGGTCGCCTGCGCCGACACCCCCGGCTTCATCGTCAACCGCATCGCGCGGCCTTTCTACGCCGAGGCGTTCGCCGTCCTGGAGTACCAGGGCGCCGACCCGGCCACCATCGACGCCGTGCTGCGCGAGTCGGGCGGCTTCAAGATGGGCGCCTTCGAGCTGACCGACCTGATCGGGCAGGACGTCAACGAGTCGGTCACGCAGTCGGTGTGGCAGTCCTTCTTCCAGGACGTGCGCTTCACTCCCTCCCTCGCCCAGCGGCGCCTGGTGGAGTCCGGCCGGCTCGGCCGCAAGAGCGGCCAGGGCTGGTACGACTACCGGGAGGGCGCCGAGCGGCCCGAGCCGCACACCGCCGAGCCCCACAAGGCGCCCGCCTACGTCGTCGCCGAGGGCGACCTGGGACCGGCCTCCGAGCTGCTCGCGCTGATCCGCGAGGCGGGCATCCAGGTCCGCGAGGAGGACGAGGACAACGGCACGCGCCTGGTGCTGCCCAGCGGCGGCCAGCTCGCCCTCGCCGACGGCCAGACCTCCGTGGAGTTCCGCGACGTCGTCTACTTCGACCTCGCCCTGGACTACCGCAGGGCGAGCCGCATCGCCCTGTCCGCCTCCCAGGACACCTCGGCCCAGACCCTCGCCGAGGCGACCGGGCTCTTCCAGGCGCTCGGCAAGAAGGTCAGTGTCATCGGCGACGTCCCCGGCATGATCGTCGCCCGCACGGTCGCCCGGATCGTCGACCTGGCGCACGACGCCGTCGCCAAGGGCGTGGCCACCGAGGAGGACATCGACACCGCGATGCGCCTCGGCGTCAACTACCCCCTCGGCCCCTTCGAATGGAGCCGCAGGCTGGGCCGCCACTGGGCCTACGCCCTCCTCGACGACCTGCACCTGCGCGACCCGTCGGGCCGCTACGCCCCGTCCCTCGCGCTCTACCGGCACGCGCACGCCTCCGACAAGCGGGAGGGGACCTCGTCATGACCGCCTGCCAGAAGCGGAAGGGCACCCCGTGACCACCGCCAAGCGCGACACGTACACCCCGGAGACCCTGCTGTCCGTGGCCGTGCGCGTCTTCAACGAACGCGGTTACGACGGCACCTCCATGGAGCATCTGTCCAAAGCGGCCGGCATCTCCAAGTCGTCGATCTACCACCACGTCACCAGCAAGGAGGAGTTGCTGCGGCGTGCGGTGAGCCGGGCGCTGGACGGGCTGTTCGCGATCCTGGACGAGGAGCACGCGTGCGTGGGGCGCGCCGCGGACCGGCTGGAGTACGTCGTCCGGCGCATGGTCGAGGTGCTCATCGCCGAACTGCCGTACGTGACGCTGCTGCTGCGCGTGCGCGGCAACACCGCCACCGAGCGGTGGGCGCTGGAGCGGCGCCGCGAGTTCGACCACCGGGTCGCCGAACTGCTCAAGGCGGCGGCCGTGGACGGGGACGTGCGCGGTGACGTGGAGGTGCGGCTCGCGACCCGGCTGGTCTTCGGGATGATCAACTCCATCGTGGAGTGGTACCGGCCCGACGGTCGCGGCATGAGCGAGCGTGAAGTCGGCGACGCGGTGGCGCTCTTGGTCTTCGGGGGACTGCGGCAGGCGGAGTGACCGCCGAGGGCGGCAGGTGAGTACGCGCGCGTGCGAGGCGGAGTGCGCAAGCCGCTTCCCCCGCCCGACGACGGGTGATGGGATGCCCGCATGCTTCCCGACGACGCGCGAGCGGACGACATCCGGCCGGACGAGGTGCGACCGCACGCCCCGCGTGCGCACGCGGCCCACCCGACGTGGTGGAGGGCCCCCCTGGTGGCCTCTGTGGCCGGCCTGCCGTTCCTGGTGCTGGTGCACCGCTCGTTCTGGTCCGAGGGCGGGGTGGACGCCTTCAAGGCGGCGTTCTACGGGTCGGTGGGACTGCTCGCGCTGTCCTGGGCGCTGCCGCACCGCCGGTCCCTGAGGACGCCGCGCCTGCTGGCCGCCGGCGCCGGGCTCGGGTGCGTGGGACTTTTGATGCTGTTCACGCTGCTGGTGAGTGCGGCCATGGCCGGGATCTGACGGCCGTGTGACGGTACGCCGGTGACGCGGGGGCCTCAGCCCTGAGGCTCCAGGTCCTCCTCCTCGAACACCAGCAGCGTGCGCGTGCTGAGCACCTCGGGGATCGCCTGGAGCCGGGTGAGCACCACCTCGCGCAGCGCCCGGTTGTCCGGGGTGTGGACGAGCAGCAGGACGTCGAAGTCGCCGCCGACCAGGGCGATGTGGGACGCGCCGGGCAGCTGCCGCAGCTGCTCGCGCACCGTCCGCCAGGAGTTCTGCACGATCTTGAGCGTGATGTACGCGGACGTGCCCTGCCCGGCCCGCTCGTGGTCGACGCGGGCGCCGAAGCCGCGGATGACGCCGTCCTCGACGAGACGGTTGATGCGCGCGTAGGCGTTGGCGCGCGAGACGTGGACCCGCTCGGCGACCGACCGTATCGAGGCGCGGCCGTCGGTCTGGAGCATCTTCAGGATGTCGTGGTCGATGGCGTCCAGCGGCCGCGCGGGTGGCAGGGAGGCGCCGCCGGCCGGGCTCGCCGGGGCCGACGGGGGCGCCGCGGAGTCCGCGGGATCGGCCATTTGTTCAGATGCCATGTCCCCCCACCTTCCTGCCGTGGACGTACTGCGTTCATCCCAAGCTGTGGAGAACCGTTTGTCCACAGCCTGAGGCCACCCGTAGCCAAAATGTGCCGACGACCGAACAATCGGTAGGTGAGGCGCATCACAGAGGCTGCGCCTACAGCCGCCCCATGAGGAGGTGCCGTCATGACGGTCATGGAGCAGCGAGGCGCGTACAAGCCCTCGCCGCCGCCCGCCTGGCAGCCCCGCACGGACCCCGCGCCGCTGCTGCCCGACACCGAGCCCTACAGGGTCCTCGGCACCGAGGCCGCCGCCAAGGCCGACCCCGCCCTGCTGCGCCGCCTGTACGCACACCTGGTGCGCGGCCGCCGCTACAACGCCCAGGCCACCGCCCTCACCAAGCAGGGCCGGCTCGCCGTCTACCCCTCCAGCACCGGCCAGGAGGCCTGCGAGGTCGCCGCCGCACTCGTGCTGCAGGAGCAGGACTGGCTCTTCCCCAGCTACCGCGACACGCTCGCCGCCGTCGCCCGCGGTGTCGACCCGGTCGAGGCGCTCACCCTGCTGCGCGGCGACTGGCACACCGGCTACGACCCCTTCGAGCACCGCGTCGCCCCCCTGTGCACCCCGCTGGCCACCCAGCTTCCGCACGCCGTCGGTCTCGCGCACGCGGCCCGCCTCAAGGGCGACGACGTGGTCGCCCTCGCCCTGGTCGGCGACGGCGGCACCAGCGAGGGCGACTTCCACGAGGCGCTGAACTTCGCCGCCGTCTGGCAGGCCCCGGTCGTCTTCCTGGTGCAGAACAACGGCTTCGCCATCTCCGTCCCGCTCGCCAAGCAGACCGCCGCGCCGTCCCTGGCCCACAAGGCCGTCGGCTACGGCATGCCCGGGCGCCTCGTCGACGGCAACGACGCCGCCGCCCTGCACGAGGTGCTCTCCGACGCCGTGCGGCACGCGCGTGCCGGGGGCGGCCCCACCCTCGTCGAGGCGATCACCTACCGCGTGGACGCCCACACCAACGCCGACGACGCGACCCGCTACCGCGGCGACGGCGAGGTCGAGGCCTGGCGCGCGCACGACCCGATCCAGCTGCTGGAGCACGAGCTGACCGAGCGCGGACTCCTCGACGAGGCCGCCATCGAGGCCGCCCGCCAGGACGCCGAGGCCATGGCCGCCGACCTGCGTGAGCGCATGAACCGCGACCCGCAGCTCGACCCAGCCGACCTGTTCGACCACGTCTTCGCCGAGCCCACACCGCAACTGCGCGAGCAGCGGGCACTGCTGGAGGCCGAGCTGGCGGCCGAGCAGGACGCCGGCCAGGAAGGGACGCACCGATGACGACGACCGTCGCCGTCAAGCCCGCCACCATGGCGCAGGCCCTCACGCGCGCACTGCGCGACGCGATGGCGGCCGACCCCGCCGTGCACGTCATGGGCGAGGACGTCGGCACCCTAGGTGGCGTCTTCCGCGTCACCGACGGCCTGGCCAAGGAGTTCGGCGACGACCGCGTCACCGACACCCCGCTCGCCGAGGCCGGCATCCTCGGCACCGCCGTCGGCATGGCCATGTACGGGCTGCGCCCGGTCGTGGAGATGCAGTTCGACGCCTTCGCCTACCCCGCGTTCGAGCAGCTCATCAGCCACCTCGCCCGCACGCGCAACCGCACGCGCGGCAAGGTGCCCCTGCCGATCACCATCCGCGTCCCCTACGGCGGCGGCATCGGCGGCGTCGAGCACCACAGCGACTCCTCCGAGGCGTACTACATGGCGACTCCGGGGCTCCATGTCGTCACGCCCGCGACCGTCGCCGATGCCTACGGGCTGCTGCGCGCGGCCATCGCCTCCGACGACCCGGTCGTCTTCCTCGAACCCAAGCGGCTGTACTGGTCGAAGGACTCCTGGAACCCCGAGGAGCCCACACCCGTGGAGCCGATAGGGCGTGCGGTGGTGCGCCGCCCCGGCAGCAGCGCCACCCTGATCACCTACGGCCCGTCGGTGCCCGTCTGCCTGGAGGCCGCCGAGGCCGCCCGCGCCGAGGGCTGGGACCTCGAGGTCGTCGACCTGCGCTCCCTGGTGCCGTTCGACGACGAGACCGTGTGCGCGTCCGTACGGCGCACCGGGCGCGCGGTCGTCGTCCACGAGTCGGGCGGCTTCGGCGGCCCGGGCGGGGAGATCGCGGCCCGGGTCACCGAGCGCTGCTTCCACCACCTGGAGGCGCCGGTGCTGCGTGTGGCCGGTTTCGACATCCCCTACCCGCCGCCCATGCTGGAGCGGCACCATCTTCCCGGCGTCGACCGGATCCTGGACGCCGTGGCGCGTCTGCAGTGGGAGGCCGAGGGCTGATGGCACAGGTGCTGGAGTTCAAGCTTCCCGACCTCGGGGAGGGGCTCACCGAGGCGGAGATCGTGCGCTGGCTGGTCCAGGTCGGTGACGTCGTCGCCGTCGACCAGCCCGTGGTCGAGGTCGAGACCGCCAAGGCGATGGTCGAGGTGCCCTGCCCCTACGGCGGTGTGGTCACCGCCCGCTTCGGCGAGGAGGGCGAGGAACTGCCCGTCGGGGCGCCGCTGCTGACGGTGGCCGTGGGCGCCCCCGCCTCCGGTGGCGAGAGCGAAGACGTGCACGCCGGGGCCGCCCGGCCCGCCACCGCCGAGGGCTCGGGCAACGTCCTCGTCGGCTACGGCACCGGCGCGCCCCCCGCCCGCCGTCGCCGGGTACGGCCGACCGGGCTCACCGGGCCGGGCACGCCGGGCGGCGCTTCCGCGCCGGGGCGCGGCACGCCGGGACCCGACCGCGCGTCCGGGGCGACGCGGCCGGAGCCGGGCTCGGCGGGCTTCCGGGAGCCGGGGATCGTCCAGCCCGACACCGCGCACACCGCGGGCGCCGCAGCCGGCTCCCACCCCGAGGGCCTCGTGAGCGTCATCTCCCCGCTGGTGCGACGGCTCGCCCGGGACAACGGCCTGGACCTGCGGGAACTGCACGGTTCCGGACCCGATGGGCTGATCCTGCGCGCGGACGTCGAGTACGCGCTGCGGGCCGCGGCAGCGCAGCCGAGCCGTTCGGTCGCCGAGCCGTCCGTGCGCGGGACGAGCGCGTCCGACGGCGCCCCCGCGCCGACCACGCCCGCCTCATCCCGGGTCTCGTCCGCGCCCGCCTCCCGGGTCTCGTCCGCGCCCGTCGGCGGCATCCGTACGCCCCTCAAGGGCATCCGCGGGGCCGTCGCCGACAAGCTGTCCCGCAGCCGCCGGGAGATCCCCGACGCGACCTGCTGGGTGGACGCCGACGCGACCGAGCTGATGCGTGCGCGCGCCGCGATGAACGCCGCCGGCGGGCCGAAGATCTCCCTGATCGCCCTGCTGGCCCGTATCTGCACCGCAGCCCTCGCCCGCTACCCCGAGCTGAACTCCACCGTCGACACCGAGGCCAGGGAGGTCGTCCAGCTCGACCAGGTGCACCTGGGGTTCGCCGCACAGACCGACCGCGGGCTGGTCGTGCCCGTCGTCCGGGACGCCCACGCCCGCGACGCCGAGTCGCTCACCGCGGAGTTCGCCCGGCAGACCGAGTCGGCCCGGACCGGGACGCTCACGCCCGCGGAACTGACCGGCGGCACCTTCACGCTGAACAACTACGGCGTGTTCGGCGTCGACGGCTCCACGCCGATCATCAACCACCCCGAGGCGGCCATGCTCGGTGTCGGCCGCATCGTGCCCAAGCCGTGGGTCCACGAGGGCGAACTGGCGGTCCGCCAGGTCGTGCAGCTCTCGCTCACCTTCGACCACCGGGTGTGCGACGGAGGCACGGCGGGCGGCTTCCTGCGGTACGTCGCCGACTGCGTGGAACAACCGGCGGTGCTGCTGCGCACCCTGTGAGGACGACACAACGGCCGGGGCGCAGGGAACTCCGGGCTCCGGCCGAGGGGCGACACCCACGGGCGTCCGCCGTGACCGCTGTGGTGCTCCCGCGTTCCCTGTGATCGGGGCGGCGCGCATACTCGGGGGGTGACCGCCTACGAGTCCCCCGGCCCCGGCGACGGCTTCGCCCCGGACAGCTACGACGCCGTCGTCCTGGCCGGTGGGGCCGCCCGGCGGCTCGGCGGCGCCGACAAACCCGGGGTACGCGTGGGCGGACGCGCGCTGCTCGACCGCGTCCTCGCGGCCTGCGCCGACGCCCGCACCACCGTGGTGGTCGCCGACCCCCGGCCCACCGCCCGCCCGGTCACCTGGGCGCGCGAGGAACCGCCCGGCGGCGGACCGCTCGCCGCCCTCGGCGCCGGGCTGCTGCACACCGCCGCCGACCGGGTCCTGCTCCTCTCCGCAGACCTGCCCTTCCTCGACCGGCACACCGTCGCCCGGCTGCTCGCAGCCCTGCGTGCGACCAGCACCGACGGCGTACTGCTCAGCGACCCCGGTGGCCGGGACCAGCCGCTCGTCGCCGCCTACCGCACCGGCAGCCTGCGCCGCGCCCTCACGCTTCTCGGCACCGAGCACGGCGGCCTCACCGGCCTGCCCCTGCGGCGGCTCACCGCTCTTCTCGACCTCACCCGCATCACCGACCCGGTCGCGTCCTTCGACTGCGACACCTGGGACGACATCGCCACCGCCAGAGCACGCATCAGGGAGCATGGGCACGTGTTGGATGAATGGATCTCCACGGTCAAGGACGAGCTGGGCATCGACCTCGATGTCGACACCGGCGTCCTGCTCGACCTGGCCCGCGACGCGGCCCACGGCGTGGCCCGGCCCGCGGCCCCGCTGACCACCTTCCTCGTCGGCTACGCCGCCGCCCGCGCCGGAGGCGGCCCGCAGGCCGTCGCCGACGCCGCCCACAAGGCCGCGGCTCTCGCCCAGCGCTGGGCCGGCGAGGGCGGCGACAAGCCCGACGTGGCCCCCGACGCCACGCCCGACACCCGCCCGGACGCCGGATGACCGCCGGCGGTATCCGGGACGAGCAGGACGCCGACGAGCTCGACGTCGAGGAGGCGCTCGCCCTGGTCAAGGACCGGCCCCAGCCCGACCGGCCCCGCCCGGACCGGGCCGGCCACACGTGCGGCGCCGGCGACCACGTCCCCGCACCCGCCTCCGGGGCCGAGGCCCCCGACCGGCATGGCCACGCCGACCCGCCCGCCCGTCACAAGGCCACCCCCTGGCCCGATGCCCGGGCGATCGCCGCCCGCGCCGGACGGCGGCGCGACCCTCGCGCGGCGAACGTCTCCGTGTCCCTGGCCGACGCCCTCGGCCTCAGCCTGGCCGCCCCGCTCACCGCACTCACCGACCTTCCGTCCTTCGACACCTCGGCGATGGACGGCTGGGCGGTCGCCGGGCCGGGCCCCTGGGACGTCCGCGAGACCGGCGTGCTCGCGGGGCACGGCGAACCCGCACCGCTCGTCGACGGCGAGGCCGTCCGCATCGCCACCGGCGCACGCGTCCCCGCGGACACCACCGCCGTACTGCGCAGCGAACACGGCCGCACCGATGACAAGGGCCGGCTGCACGCCACCCGGGAGATGGTCACCGGCCAGGACATCCGCCCACGCGGCCAGGAGTGCCGCAGCGGTGACCAGCTGCTGTCCGCCGGTGCCCTCGTGACCCCGGCGGTGCTCGGTCTGGCGGCCGCCGCCGGATACGACACCCTCACGGCCGTACGCCGGCCGCGCGTCGACCTGCTCGTCCTCGGGGACGAACTGCTCACCGAAGGGCTGCCGCACGACGGGCTGATCCGCGACGCCCTCGGCCCGCTGCTGCCGCCGTGGCTGCGCGCGCTCGGCGCCGACGTCACCGCCGTCCGGCGGCTCGGGGACGACGCCGAGGCCCTGCACACCGCCGTCACCACGTCGGAGGCCGACGTGATCGTCACGACCGGTGGCACCGCCGCGGGCCCCGTCGACCATGTCCACCCCACGCTGAGCCGTATCGGCGGCGAGCTGCTGGTCGACGGCGTCAAAGTGCGTCCCGGACACCCGATGCTGCTCGCCCGTCTCCAGGACGGCCGGCACCTGGTCGGGCTGCCCGGCAACCCGCTCGCCGCGGTGTCCGGCCTGCTCACGCTCGCCGAGCCGTTGCTGCGCGCGCTCGCGGCCCATCCGGTGCCCGAGGGATACACGCTGCCGCTGCGAGACGCGGTCCACGGACACCCGTACGACACGCGACTCGTCCCTGTCGTCCTGCGCGGCGACCAGGCCGTGCCGCTGCACTACAACGGCCCGGCCATGCTGCGCGGCATCGCGGCGGCGGACGCCCTCGCCGTCGTGCCACCGGGTGGCGCCCAGCAGGGCCAGGAGACCGAGATGCTCGACCTGCCGTGGGCGACGGCGGGAATCGGCGTCTGTTTCACGTGAAACGGTGCTGGACCGGCTGTTTCACGTGAAACGGCGGGCGGTGGTGCGAAGTCTCACGTGCGGGCGGTGGTGTGAAGTCTCAGCGCTCCTCCCGCACCGGCACCGCCCGGCTGACCGTGATCACCCGGTCGCCGACGTGCAGCTCGGTCAGCCGGGGGTCGGTGTAGTCCAGCAGCTGCTTGCTGCGGACGACCGCCACCACCAGGTCGGCACAGGCGCGCGGCGCCTTTCCGACCTCCTCCGCGGTCACCGCGCGCTCGACGAGGTCCAGCCCGCTGCCCAGGGTCATCAGGTCCTCCAGGGTCCGTGCCACGGACGGGCTCACCATGGACACCCCGAGCAGCCGCCCGGCCGAACTGGACGTGGTGATCACCGTGTCGGCGCCCGACTGCTTGAGCAGCGGCGCGTTCTCGTCCTCCCGTACGGCGGCGACGATGGTGGCGCGCCGGTTGAGCTGGCGGGCGGTGAGCGTGACGAGGGTGGCGGTGTCGTCGCGCTCCGGGGCGACGATGACCCGGCCCGCCCGCTGCACCTCGGCCTTGAGCAGCGTCTCGGAGCGGGTGGCATCACCGATGACGGAGACCAGCCCGTCGTCGGAGGCGGCGTTCGCCACCTTGCGCTGGGCGTCCACGACGACGATCCGGTCCTTGGGGATGCCCTGCCCGACGAGCGTCTGCACGGCATGGCGGCCCTTGGTGCCGTATCCGATGACCACCACATGGTCCTCGGTGCGGGCGCGCCAGCGGTGGATGCGGACCTGCTGACGGGTGCGCTCGGTGAGGACCTCCAGGGTGGTGCCGACCAGGATGATCAGGAACAGCACGCGCAGGGGCGTGATGACGAGGATGTTCACGAGCCGGGCGGTATCGCCGATCGGGGTGATGTCGCCGTAGCCGGTCGTGGAGAGGGTGACGGTGGCGTAGTAGGCCGCGTCCAGCAGGTCGACGGAGTCGTCCGCGCTGTCGCGGTAGCCGTCGTGATCGACGTAGACGATCAGCGTGGTGAGGACGAGGACCAGCAGGGCCATGGCGAGACGGCGCAGGACCTGCTGCAGCGGGGGCGTGACGGTCTGGGTCGGCATGGTGATGGTCCGGCCGGCCTCGGCGTCGTCACGGGCCTCGGTCCGTGAGCGGTACCAGACGGACCGCAGCAGCGAGGACGCCCGCGTCGGTCGGTGCTCGGCCTTCATCGTGTGCCCCCTGACATGAGTGTGCCCCCTGCCTCGTTGATCCGTTCGGACGGCACCATGGTTGCGGACGGGATCGTGCCCGTCAGGATCCAACACGAGCCGGGAGGGCCCATCGTGCGCGACCACACCGTTGTCGTCGGGTTCGGCACCAAGGGGCGGTCCGCGATCCGGACCGTGTGCGCGACGGGGCTGAAGAAGGAACGGGTCGTCGTGATCGACCCGTCGGCGAACGTGGTCGACGCCGCGACCGCCGAGGGGTACACGGGCGTGGTCGGCGACGGCACCCGCAGCGATGTGCTGCGCCGGGCGGAGGTGCAGCGGGCGGGGCGGATCATCATCGCGACCCAGCGCGACGACACGGCCGCCCTGGTGGCGCTGACGGCCCGGCAGCTCAACGCGGAGGCGATGATCGTGGCCGCGGTGCGCGAGGAGGAGAACGCGCCGCTGCTGAGGCAGTCGGGCGCCGACCAGGTCATCACCAGCGCGGGAGCGGCGGGCCGGCTGCTGGGGCTGTCCGTCCTCAGCCCCGCGGCGGGGCTGGTCATGGAGGACCTCATCCAGCAGGGCAGTGGACTCGACCTGGTGGAGCGGCCGGTCACCAGGGCGGAGGCGGGCCGCAGCCCGCGCGAGACGGCAGACCTGGTGGTGAGCGTCGTCCGCGGGCACCGGGTGCTCGGCTACGACGATCCGGCGGTCGGCGCACTCCAGTTGACGGACCGGGTCATCACGATCGTGCGCGCCCCGGAGCCGCAGGAGGGCCCCGGCCCGGCCCGGGCCTGAGGCTCACCCGCATACGGAAGGGCCCAGGGGCGCCCCGCGGCACCATCGTCCGCATGCCGGAGGGGTGCAGGAGTAGCGTCGCCCTCATGCATGCGATCACGATTCCCGAACCTGGTGGTCCCGAGGCGCTGGTGTGGGACGAGGTCCCCGACCCGGTGCCCGGCGAGGGCGAGGTCCTGGTCGAGGTGGTGGCCAGTGCCGTCAACCGGGCCGACATCCTGCAGCGGCAGGGCTTCTACGAACCGCCGCCGGGCGCTTCCTCGTACCCCGGCCTGGAGTGCTCCGGGCGGATCGCCGCCCTCGGCCCCGGCGTGTCCGGCTGGAGCGTCGGCGACGAGATGTGCGCGCTGCTGTCGGGCGGTGGATACGCCCAGAAGGTCGCCGTGCCGGCCGGGCAGCTGCTGCCGGTGCCGCAGGGCGTGGACCTCCGGCAGGCCGCCGCGCTGCCCGAGGTCGTCTGCACGGTCTGGTCGAACGTCTTCATGGTCGCCCATCTGCGCCCCGGCGAGACGCTGCTGGTGCACGGCGGCTCCAGCGGCATCGGCACGATGGCGATCCAGCTCGCCAAGGCGGCCGGCGCGAAGGTCGCGGTGACGGCGGGTACGAAGGAGAAGCTGGAGTACTGCGCGGGGCTGGGCGCGGACATCCTCATCAACTACCGCGAGCAGGACTTCGTGGAGGAGGTCCGGGAAGCCACCGACGGGGCCGGCGTGGACGTCATCCTCGACAACATGGGCGCCAAGTACCTCGACCGCAACGTCCGCGCGCTCGCCGTCAACGGCCGGCTCGCGATCATCGGTATGCAGGGCGGCGTCAAGGCCGAGCTGAACATCGGCGCCCTGCTGAGCAAGCGCGGCGCGATCAGCGCGACCTCGCTGCGGGCCCGGCCGCTGGACGAGAAGGCGGCCATCGTCGCGGCCGTACGCGAGCATGTGTGGCCGCTGGTGGACGCCGGGCATGTGCGTCCCATCGTCGACCGGGAACTGCCGATGAGCGACGCGGCCGCCGCCCACCGGGTCGTGGAGGACAGCGGGCACATCGGCAAGGTGCTGCTGATCGCGCCCTGAGGGAGATCCGGGTCGCTCTGAGGCAGACCTAGGTCCGGTTCCCGTCGCCGGGTTCGTCCGCGGGCTCGGCGTCGGGGCCCTGGCCGCGGACGCGCTCGACGTGTTCCAGGGAGTCCCGCAGCTCGGACAGCCAGTCGTCGGTGTGCCGCCGCACCAGCCGTACGCACCAGGCCAGCGCGTCGCTGCGGCTGCGTGCCACGCCGCCGGCGACCAGGGTGTCGAGCACCTGCCGCTCCGGCTGCCGCAGGCGGGTCATCACCGGGGCGGCGACCTGGGTGAACATCACCCGCTCACCGCCGCACTCGACGCCCCACGAGACCTTCTTGCCGAAGCGGTGCTCGGCCTCGCGCGCCACGTCGATCCGCTCCTCGCGGGTCCGTTGCCGGAACTCCTGCACCCGGCCCTGCACCGCAGACTCCCGCTCCGCGGTCGAGGCGGCGTCGGGCAGCCGGGGCTGTGGAATCTCACCGATGACGGTGATCTCCTCGCGATCCACCGTCACCTCCACCAGCCTGACGAAGAGATCGTCCGGCAGCCGGCCGGCGAACCAGCCGCGCAGCCGCTCACGCTGATCCGGTGTAATCATGTAATTCACATTACTCGCGTACGCCGCGACGGCAAGGGGCGGAACCGAAGGATCAGCGGCACCCCGTCCGAGGGATCTAACGGCCCCCTGTCCGGTAGAGCCGGGGTTCGCGGCGCAGCCGCAGTGCGAGCAGGCCCAGTGCCAGCCCCAGCCCGATGAGGACCAGGCCGCTGCCGAGCGGCAGGATCCGCAGAACCGGGTCGACGGGGCCCTCCGCCCGCACCGACTGCCGCGTGGGCACCGATGCGGACGCCGACGGCATGAGCCCGGCCTCCTGCTCCTGCGGTACGGACATGTCGTCGCCGTTGTCGATGCCCTGACCGGCGTCCTCGTTCTCCGCCGCCCCCTCGTCCTGTGCACTCTCCCGCAGCGGATCGTGGGCGCGCCCCGGACGCTCCCGGCCCTCACCGGCCCGGCTCCCGGCCCGTCGGGTCTCGCCGGCGGAGGCCGAGGGGTCCGTGGACGCGGACGGGCCGGGCCGTGCGGAGAAGGGGGCGGCGGAGGAGTGCGCGGGCCGCTCGGCGGGTGCGGAGGAATGCGGGCGCGCGGGCGAGTGGGAGTGGTGGGAGGGGCGCGAGGAGGAGGCCTGCGAGGAGGCGGAGCCGTGGGCCTCGTCGTCCGAGGAACCGGACGACGAGGTGGCAGAGGCGGCGCCGGAGCCGTCCGCGCCATCGGTTTCACCGATCTCTGCGGAGTCCTCGGAGTCGCCGGAGGCCGGGGAGGGATCCGCCTCGCGCGACGGGTCACGCGCGGTCCGGCCGACGAGCGGCACCGGGGCCGCGAAGGAGGGCCTGACCACGGAGAACACACCGGCGGACTCCGGCACGGCCGCGGAGGCCGGTGCGGCCGTCCCGCCCCCCAGTGCGCTCGCGGCGACCCCCGCGAGCACCGCGCACACCCTTGTCGCGCATGTCGCGCGCCACCATGGAGTCACGTCGGTGACCCCCTCCCGGGAACAGGCCGCCAAGATCGATGGAACAAGCCTGGCACGGGCGGACAGACCCGGCATT
The DNA here is from genome assembly GCF_040656475.1 of Streptomyces sp. NPDC049915. Taxonomy (NCBI): domain Bacteria; kingdom Bacillati; phylum Actinomycetota; class Actinomycetes; order Kitasatosporales; family Streptomycetaceae; genus Streptomyces; species Streptomyces sp. NPDC049915. The sequence goes on along the minus strand of NZ_JBFAMH010000009.1, from coordinate 136,422 downwards.
CCGGATTGCCCCGTCGGGCGGAAAGGGTGGATCAACCTCCGCCGGGGGCACCACCGTGGTGAGGTACAGGGGTGCGAGAGAATGACGGTATGGAGATGCCGAGGAACGATAGGTCGCCGGAGAACGCCCAGAAGATCCTGGTCGTGGGCCAGGACGGCATGGCGCTCGGCGGTGTCGACTCAGACGACGAGTCCCGCGAGACTCCGGTGACGGAGCAGGTCGAGCAGCCGGCGAAGGTCATGCGCATCGGGAGCATGATCAAGCAGCTGCTCGAAGAGGTGCGCGTGGCTCCGCTGGACGAGGCGAGCCGGGCCCGGCTGAAGGAGATCCACGCCAGCTCGGTGAAGGAGCTGGAGGACGGTCTGGCGCCGGAGCTCGTGGAGGAGCTGGAGCGGCTCTCCCTGCCCTTCGACGACGACGCGACCCCCACGGATGCCGAACTGCGCATCGCGCAGGCGCAGTTGGTCGGCTGGCTGGAGGGGCTCTTCCACGGGATCCAGACGACCCTGTTCGCCCAGCAGATGGCGGCGCGGGCCCAGCTGGAGCAGATGCGCCGGGCTCTCCCGCCGGGCGCGGTCCACGACGGCCAGGACGACGTAAGCGCAGCCGGCCGCACGGGCGGTCCGTACCTGTAAACGCCCGTCACGCAAGTCAACGCGGCAACACCCGCCGACGCGACGAAACGCAGCCAACGCCCGCCGATGTGACGAAGGGGGCCCGGCGATCACCGCCGGGCCCCCTTTCGTACGTTCGCGCGCTCCGCGCCGTTACGACGCCGGGTTGCCCGTGGAGACGTTCAGCTGGATCTCGACGTCCTTCGGGTCGATGTCCGTGCCGGGCGCGGGGAACTGCAGCATGACCGCGCCGTCACCGTAGGTGTTCTCGTCGACCTTCTTGATGTCGAGCTTCCAGCCGGCGGCCTGCGCGCAGGCCCGCACCGAGTCGATGTTCTTGTACCGGAAGTCGGGGAGCTGGATCTTGGTCTCGTCGTTCCACGACTTCTGCGGCTCCGTGCACTCGTCCTTCTTGACCGTGCGCGTGAGGTCCGGACCGCGGTAGCCGGCCGCCTTGGACGCCGATGCCGTGGGGCCGGTGGTATCGCCGCCCTTGCCCTGGTCGTCGCTGCTGCCGTTGTTCGCCAGCAGGGCGACGAGGAGGCCGCCGACGGCGAGCAGGGCGACCACGACGGAGCCGATGATCACCGGCTTGTTGCTCTTGCCGCCCGAGCTCGCCGGAGCCGACGGCTGCGGCGTGATGTCGTACGGCGGCGGGGTGGAGGCGGCCGGCGGCTGCGTGCCGTACGGCGTCGGGTAGCCGCCCTGCTGCGGGTAGCCGTACGCCGGGGCCGGCGTGGACGGCGGCGGGGTGGTGCCGTACGGGTTCGGGACCGGCGTCGGGGTCGGGTGGTACGGCGTCTGGACGTTGCCGTGCGGGGCCGGGGCGCTCTGGTCGAGCGGCGGGAACACCGCGGAGCCGACGCCCGCGCCGCTCGGCGCATGGGTGCCGGGCACGATGCTCGGCGGGGCCGGCTGGAAGGACGCCGCCACCCGCAGGCACTCGTCGCGCATGGACTCGGCCGTCGGGAACCGCTCGTTCGGGTTCTTCTTCAGCGCGCGCGTGATCAGCGCGTCCACGGCCGGCGGAAGCGCACGGTTGATCGAGGAAGCCAGCGGCGGCTCCTCCTGCACGTGCGCGTACGCGATCGCGAGCGGTGAGTCCGCGTCGAACGGCAGCCGCCCGGTGACCAGCTGGAACAGCATGATGCCGACCGAGTACAGGTCGCTGCGCGCGTCCACGCCGCGGCCGAGGGCCTGCTCCGGCGAGAGGTACTGCGGGGTGCCGACGACCATGCCGGTCTGCGTCATCGAGGTGACGCCGGACTGCATCGCCCGCGCGATGCCGAAGTCCATCACCTTGACCACGCCGCGCTTGGTCATCATCACGTTGCCGGGCTTGATGTCGCGGTGGACCAGCCCCATCTCGTGGCTGATCTCCAGCGCCGCGAGCACATCCGCGGTGATCTTCAGCGCCTTGTCGGCGGGCATCGCGCCGTGCTGCCGGATGTCGTCGGCGAGCACCGAGCCGAGCGGGCGGCCCTCGACGTACTCCATGACGATGTACGGCATCGTGGCGCCGCCGAGATCGTCCTCGCCGGTGTCGAAGACCGAGACGATGTTGGTGTGCGTGAGCTTCGCCACGGCCTGGGCCTCACGGCGGAAGCGCTCACGGAAGGCCTGTTCGCGGCCCAGCTCGGTGTGCAGCGTCTTGATCGCGACGTGGCGGTCGAGCACGGCGTCGTAGGCCAGGTGCACCGAGGCCATGCCGCCCTCGCCGAGCAGATCGCGCAGCTGGTACCGGCCGTTCGCGAGTGCTTGCCCCGCATAGCGACCCTGTGCGCCGTCCTGGCTCATCTCGCGTCCCCCACAGCCCTTTCGGCGCCGACGTTCTTGGATGTTCGTTGATCCACTGTGCTATTCCCGGCCAAGTCTGCCCGAGGGCACTGACACGTCAAGCTCGGTGCCCGTTCCGTGACCGTACGCGAAAGAAGCGTCGCGGAAGCGTTACAGGCGCCGTACGGCCGGTACACACAATTTGCACGAGCGGACGGATGCGGGGTTTGATGGCCGGTCCGTCTCGTACCGGTCAGCACGCCCATCCGGGACCGGCGCCTTGCGCCGAGGCTGTAGCGTGGCCGACGGAGACCGTAACAACACCGCGCGCACCGCGGGCAGAAACGACGGCGAGGACTGATGGCACAGCAGCAGCGCGCTCAGGGCCCGTCCGACCCCGAGGCGACTGGCGGCGGTATGTCAGATGCGCCGGAGAACTGGGGCAACGGCGGGCTTGTCGGCGACGGCCGGTACCGGCTGACGCACCGGCTCGGCCGGGGCGGTATGGCCGAGGTGTTCGCGGCCGAGGACGTACGGCTCGGACGTACCGTCGCGGTCAAGCTGCTGCGCGCCGACCTGGCCGAGGACCCGGTGTCCAAGGCCCGCTTCACGCGTGAGGCGCAGTCGGTGGCCGGCCTCAACCACCACGCCATCGTCGCCGTGTACGACTCCGGCGAGGACGTCGTCGGCGGCCAGAGCGTGCCGTACATCGTCATGGAGCTGGTCGAGGGCCGTACGATCCGCGACCTTCTGCTCAACGCCGAGGCGCCGGGCCCCGAGCAGGCGCTCATCATCGTCTCCGGGGTGCTGGAGGCGCTGGCCTACTCGCACCAGCACGGCATCGTGCACCGCGACATCAAGCCGGCCAACGTCATCATCACCGACAACGGTGCCGTGAAGGTGATGGACTTCGGCATCGCCCGCGCCCTGCACGGCGCGTCGACGACGATGACGCAGACCGGCATGGTGATGGGCACCCCGCAGTACCTGTCGCCGGAGCAGGCACTCGGCAAGGCGGTCGACCACCGCTCCGACCTGTACGCGGTGGGCTGCCTGCTGTACGAACTGCTGTCGCTGCGGCCGCCGTTCACCGGCGAGACCCCGCTGTCGGTGGTCTACCAGCACGTGCAGGACATTCCCACGCCGCCGTCCGAGGCCTCCGAGGGCTGCCCGCCGGAGCTGGACGGCCTGGTGATGCGGTCGCTGGCCAAGGAGCCCGACGACCGCTTCCAGACGGCCGAGGAGATGCGCGGGCTGGTCCAGTACGCGCTGCAGATGCTGTACGACCAGGGCGGCCACACCGGCACCTGGAACACCGGCCCGGTGGCCGCGCACGACGGCCGGCACACACCGGCGGGCGGCTTCGCGCACACGACCGTGATGGCGCACCCCGGCAACCATGGACCCGGTACCGCGCAGATCCCGCAGCCGATCCTGCCCAACGCGTACGGAAACGGCGACGAGGGCGGCTTCGAGGGGCACGGCAACAAGGGCAGTGGCCGCGGCAAGCTGTGGGTCCTGGCCGTGCTCGCGGTGATCGCGATCGCGGCGGGGGTGGCGCTGGCCGTCAAGGGCACCGGCACCAAGGGCGGCAAGCCGGAGACCACCCCGTCGCCGAGCATCTCCCGATCCCAGTCGCAGGAGACCCCCAGCCCGTCGCCGAGCGACGAGACGACCGACGACGGTTCGGGCGGGACGAGCGACGACAACACCGGGTCGGGCTCCGGCACATGGAACCGGCCGTCGTACACCCCGTCGTACACGCCGTCGCAGCAGAACTCCAACCCGCCCTCGGACGAGCCGACGGACCCGGGCACCCAGTCCTCGAACCCGACGGACGGCGGCACGACCAACGGCGGCACCACCGACGGCGGGACGACGGACGGCGGCACCACGGACGGCGGGAGCACCACGGACGGCGGGACGACGAACAACGGCGGCACCACCGACGGCGGCACGACGACCGGCAGCGGCACCACGACCGGCAGCGGCACCACGACCGGTGTCGCCGCCGGGGCCGGCGGCACCCCCTGACGTCCCGGCAGCTCTTGTTCCACGCGCGCGTGATGCCCCCTCAGGGCGCCACGCGCGCGTGCTGTTTCCGCCGGGCGCCACGCACGCGTGGCCGCGTGGGGCGACGACGCCCCGCTCACTGCGTGAAGGCGTCGCTGACGGCCTCGTAGCGCCGCGTCCACCACGCGACGAGCGCGGACGCCGCCGGGAACTGCGGATCCGCGCGGGTGTCGTCGCGCTCGTAGTGCCAGCGCAGCATCCAGAAGTCGTTCAGCCGCTCCCACCACACCCGGTGCACGGCCGCCGCCAGCTCGCTGGACGTGGCCCCGGCGGCGCGCCGGTAGGCGCGTGCGTAGGCGCGCACCTTGGGCAGATCGAGGGTGCCCCCCGGCTGGACGAAGAAGATCACGGCGGCGCGTACGGCCTCCTCGGCGCGCGGCTGTACGCCGAGACGGTCCCAGTCGACGATCGCGGCGGGCGCCTCGTCGCGGTAGAGCAGGTTGAACGGGTGGAAGTCGCCGTGCACCCAGCCCACCGGCCCGCCGCACGGAGGGCGCCGGCCGGCGTGCCGTTGCAGCAGCTCGCGGCGCTCCAGCAGGCGGTGGCGGGCCAGCTCGTCGAAGGAGTCGGCGGGGCGGTGGCGGCGCACGCGCGCGAGGAGCTCGTCGATGAGCGTGAAGGTGGCCGCCGGATCGGCGCTCTCCACGGGATGGGGGCTCGCGGAGGGCCGGGTGCGCCCCTTGGGTGGCATCACGCGCTCCAGGCAGGCGTGCACGGCGCCCAGGAGGGCGCCCAGGCGCGCGGACTCACTCCTGGTGAGCTGGCCGCCGTGGCGGTGGCGGCCGTCGATCCAGGGGTGCAGGGCGTAGGCGTGGCCGCCGATCACGGCGACCGTACGGCCGTCGTGGCCGGTCAGCGGCGGGACCACCGGGACGCCGAGGTCGGCCAGGCGCTGGGTGGCGCGGTGCCGGCGCTCGATCGCGGCCGGATCGGCGGTGTCGGGGTCGGAGTGGTGCTTGAGGAAGTAGCGCCCGCGGGTGGTGCACAGGTGGTAGCCGCGGTTCAGCAGGCCCTGGGCGACCGGCTCGCAGGAGAGCACGGAACCGGCGGCATAACGGCTCAACAAGGCGCGTAACGGGGGCGCCTGAGGCGCGGGGGGTGGTACACACGGGCGCGGCACGCGCCCGATGCTAGGGCAGGATCCGGGCCTGTGAGCTGGGCCTTGTCACAGACAGTCATTTCCGGTCGCAGGGTGTACCGGAAATGGTCCGGTGGAGTGAGGGGGGCGGGGGCCGAAAGGTGCCGGCGCATCCAAAAGGGCGTATGGCCACCACCGGTCCGCAATAAGTTCCGTATAAACCGGCCGGGTGAGGAGGTGCCGGCCTCCGTCAGAGGCGAATGCGGCGATTCGTTCGGCTCCACGCGCCGGGGGCGCCGTCACCCGCAAGCTCTTCCCGAGCCAGGGGTGACCGGGATAACGTGCCCCCTGTTCCGGCCCCCTGCACGGCCGTGACCAGCGGCATCCCCGAAAGACCGGCGAAGTACTCGGACCTCCTATCAAAAGTACTTGGAAATCCGAGTAAAAACGCAGGTCAGAAGGGGTTTCACAGAAATGTGGAGCACTGGGTAACGTGATTGTTGCAGGGCGCTCGCCGGGGCACCTGTCACGCCTGTTCCCGGCCGAGTGGCACCCACCCCGTGCCCGGTGGTCGGATCAGGTGAGCCTCCCCCAAGCTCTCAACGAGCAGGGGGGACCCCCAGGCCAACCGGCAACCCCGGGGCCGGACCGACGGAGGAGCACACGTGACCGTGGAGAGCACTGCCCCGCGCAAGCCGCGACGCAGCGCCGCAAGCAAGGCCGGGACCGACGGCAGCACGGCGACCGCAACCAGCGGTGGCAAGACGGCCGGAGACACCGGTACCAAGCGCGCCACCCGCACCACCCGCGCCGCGAAGAGCACCGAGCCGGAGCTCGTACAGCTGCTGACGCCCGAGGGCAAGCGGGTCAAGAACGCCGAGTACGACGCCTACGTCGCCGGCATCACCCCCGAGGAGCTGCGCGGCCTCTACCGCGACATGGTGCTCACCCGCCGCTTCGACGCCGAGGCCACCTCCCTGCAGCGCCAGGGTGAGCTGGGCCTGTGGGCCTCGCTGCTCGGCCAGGAGGCCGCCCAGATCGGCTCCGGCCGCGCCACCCGCGAGGACGACTACGTCTTCCCGACCTACCGCGAGCACGGCGTCGCCTGGTGCCGCGGCGTCGACCCGACCAACCTGCTCGGCATGTTCCGGGGTGTGAACAACGGCGGCTGGGACCCCAACGGCAACAACTTCCACCTCTACACGATCGTCATCGGCTCCCAGGCGCTGCACGCCACCGGCTACGCCATGGGCATCGCCAAGGACGGCGCCGACAGCGCGGTCATCGCCTACTTCGGCGACGGCGCCTCCAGCCAGGGCGACGTGAACGAGGCGTTCAACTTCGCCGCCGTCTACAACGCGCCGGTCGTGTTCTTCTGCCAGAACAACCAGTGGGCGATCTCCGAGTCCAACGAGAAGCAGACCCGCGTGCCCCTCTACCAGCGCGCCCAGGGCTTCGGCTTCCCGGGCGTGCGCGTCGACGGCAACGACGTGCTGGCCTCCCTTGCCGTCACCCGGTGGGCGCTGGAGCGCGCCCGGCGCGGTGAGGGCCCGGCACTGATCGAGGCGTGGACCTACCGCATGGGCGCCCACACCACCTCCGACGACCCCTCCCGCTACCGCGGTGACGAGGAGCGCCTCGCCTGGGAGGCCAAGGACCCGATCCTGCGCCTTCGCCGCTACCTGGAGGCCTCAAACCACGCGGACGAGGGATTCTTCGCGGAACTCGAGGCCGAGAGCGAAGCGTTGGGCAAACGAGTGCGCGAAGCGGTCCGCGCCATGCAGGACCCGGACCACTTCGCCATCTTCGAGAACGTGTACGCGGACGGGCACGCGCTCGTCGACGAGGAGCGCGCCCAGTTCGCCGCCTACCAGGCGTCGTTCACGGACGCAGAGGGGGTCTGACATGGCAGCGGAGAAGATGGCCCTGGCCAAGGCGATCAACGAGTCGCTGCGCCGCGCCCTGGAAACCGACCCCAAGGTCCTCATCATGGGTGAGGACGTCGGCAAGCTCGGCGGTGTCTTCCGGGTGACGGACGGCCTGCAGAAGGACTTCGGCGACGACCGCGTCATCGACACCCCGCTCGCCGAGTCCGGCATCGTGGGCACGGCCATCGGCCTGGCCCTGCGCGGCTACCGCCCGGTCGTGGAGATCCAGTTCGACGGATTCGTCTTCCCGGCCTACGACCAGATCGTCACCCAGCTGGCGAAGATGCACGCCCGCTCGCTGGGCAAGGTCAAGATGCCGGTCGTCATCCGCATCCCCTACGGCGGTGGCATCGGCGCGGTCGAGCACCACTCCGAGTCCCCCGAGGCGCTCTTCGCGCACGTGGCGGGCCTGAAGGTGGTCTCCCCGTCCAACGCCTCCGACGCGTACTGGATGATGCAGCAGGCCATCCAGAGCGACGACCCGGTGATCTTCTTCGAGCCGAAGCGGCGCTACTGGGACAAGGGCGAGGTCAACACCGAGGCGATCCCCGGCCCGCTGCACAAGGCCCAGGTGGTCCGCCCGGGCACCGACCTGACTCTCGCCGCGTACGGCCCGATGGTGAAGCTCTGCCAGGAGGTCGCCGACGCGGCCGCCGAGGAGGGCCGCAACCTGGAGGTCCTGGACCTGCGCTCGGTCTCCCCGCTGGACTTCGACACCATCCAGGCGTCGGTGGAGAAGACCCGCCGCCTGATCGTCGTCCATGAGGCACCGGTGTTCTTCGGCTCCGGCGCGGAGATCGCCGCCCGGATCACGGAGCGCTGCTTCTACCACTTGGAGGCGCCGGTGCTGCGCGTGGGCGGTTACCACGCCCCGTACCCGCCGGCCCGCCTGGAGGAGGAGTATCTGCCGGACCTGGACCGGGTGCTCGACGCCGTCGACCGTGCCCTGGCGTACTGAGGAGAGGGTCGTGACGACGATGACTGAAGGGTCCGTACGCGAGTTCAAGATGCCCGACGTGGGCGAGGGACTCACCGAGGCCGAGATCCTCAAGTGGTATGTCCAGCCGGGCGACACGGTCACCGACGGCCAGGTGGTGTGCGAGGTCGAGACCGCCAAGGCGGCCGTCGAACTGCCCATCCCCTACGACGGTGTGGTCCGCGAGCTGCGCTTCCCCGAGGGCACCACGGTCGACGTGGGCACGGCGATCATCGCCGTCGACGTGTCCGGCGGGGCACCGGCCGAGGAGGCACCGCAGCCGGAGGCCGAGAAGGCCGAGGCCCCGAAGGCCGAGGTTGTGAAGGCCGAGGCACCGAAGGAAGCCGCGTCCGTAGGCTCGGGCCGCCAGCCGGTCCTGGTCGGCTACGGCGTGGCGACCTCGTCCACCAAGCGCCGCCCGCGCAAGGCACCGGCCACCGCACAGGAGCCCGCCGCGGCGGCGGTCCAGGCGGAGCTGAACGGCCACGGCCCCGCGGAGGTCATGGACCGGCCGCGCCCGCTGGCCAAGCCGCCGGTGCGCAAGCTGGCCAAGGACCTCGGCGTCGACCTCGCGACGGTCACCCCGTCCGGCCCGGACGGCGTCATCACCCGCGAGGACGTCCACGCGGCGGCGGCCCCGCAGCAGGTCACGGAACCGGCCACGGAGCCGGCGCCCCAGCCGAGGACGGTCGCCCCGGCGCCGGCCCCGGCGTCGTACGACACCGCCCGCGAGACCCGCATCCCCGTCAAGGGCGTCCGCAAGGCGACGGCCGCGGCGATGGTCGGCTCCGCGTTCACCGCGCCGCACGTCACGGAGTTCGTGACGATCGACGTGACCCGGACGATGAAGCTGGTCGAGGAGTTGAAGCAGGACAAGGAGTTCGCCGGCCGCCGCGTGAACCCCCTGCTGCTGATCGCCAAGGCGCTGCTGATCGCCATCCGCCGCAACCCGGACATCAACGCGTCCTGGGACGAGGCGGCCCAGGAGATCGTGGTCAAGCACTACGTCAACCTCGGTATCGCCGCGGCCACCCCGCGCGGCCTGATCGTCCCCAACATCAAGGACGCCCACGCCAAGACGCTGCCGGAGCTGTCCGACGCGCTGTCCGACCTGGTGTCGACTGCCCGCGAGGGCAAGACGTCCCCGGCGGCCATGCAGGGCGGCACGGTGACGATCACCAACGTCGGCGTCTTCGGCGTCGACACCGGCACGCCGATCCTCAACCCCGGCGAGTCGGCGATCCTCGCGGTCGGCGCGATCAAGCTCCAGCCGTGGGTCCACAAGGGCAAGGTCAAGCCGCGCCAGGTCACCACGCTGGCGCTCAGCTTCGACCACCGCCTGGTGGACGGCGAGTTGGGCTCCAAGGTCCTGGCCGACGTGGCGGCGATCCTGGAACAGCCCAAGCGGTTGATCAGCTGGGCGTGACCGTCGGACCTCCCGAGACAGTGACTCTCAGTCACTGTCTCGGGAGGTCCCGCTGCTGCTCGCACCTGCGAGCGCGCTGAGACCGTAACCTCCGCTCACGGTCTCGCCGCTTCTCAACGCGGTACACCAGGGCCCGTCGGTTCCGGGTCCGCGCGCAGCCAGTGATCACCGGTGGTCCACCCCAGCAGTCGCCGGCCTTCGCCTTCGTCCGCCGACCCGCCCCGCACCACCTGCCGCAGGCCAGTGAGGGCGGGGGCGAGGCGTGCGGCGACGTGCCAGGGCTGCCGAGCGAGCTCCTCCGTCAGACGGTCCACGGTCCGCCGCTGGTCGTCTGGCGCGCACAGTGTCACGAAGAACACCATCTGCCGCCAGCCGTAGGCGACGTCCTTGATGGTGCCGAGCGGACGCGGGTTGCGGTGCACGCGCCCGGTCAGCCGGCACACCGCCGCGAAGCAGGACAGGGCCAGCTCGTCCCAGCCCGCGCCGGGCTCGATGCCGACCCGGCCGACGAGCGTCGCCAGGTTGTGCGTGGTGAGGATCTGTGCCTGCTCGATCACCGTGCCGTTCGCGGCGACCGAGGAGCCGAACGCGCCTGTGCCCGGCGCGAACTCGGCGGCCCGCTGCCGGCACAGTGTGGCGAAACCGGGGGACGTACGCGCCCCGCCCGACCGGCGGACGGCCTCGCCCGCTTCGACGACCGCCAGATTGCGCACCGCCCGGTAGTCGATGGCGTAGTAACGCTCGTACAGGGAGCCGCCGCCGAGGAGTTCGGCCGCCGCGCGCGCGGCGGTCAGGAACTTCGGCGTGAACGTGCCCATGAAGATGTCCGCGGCGAGTTCCTCCACGAAGGGCGCACTCAGCTCCGCCCGCCGGGCCAGTACGGACAGCTCGCGGACCAGCGGGTTCGGCAGGATGGTCTGCCGGTCGCGAAGCCACCACGGACGACCTCGGGTGTGACCCACGCGGGCAGCCCGGCGACGGGCGTACGGGAACCGATCGTCAGCAGGCCGCTCGCCTTCCCGTGCTCTGCCGCTGAGCTACACGTCGATGCCCCGACGGTAGGCAGCGCACGACCGGCCCCACAAACGGATTTCGTGTCGGACCACCGCGCTCATGCCTCCGCCTGGGCCGCCTTCACGGACGCTGCCGCGCGCGCAGCGCGTTGAGCAGTGCCGCCCCCCGTTCCGCGTCGTCCACGCTCACCGCGAAGTCCGTACGGCGGCCCCGTGGCCGTATGACCAGACAGTCGCCGGCGCGGAGCATGACCGTGGTGCCGAGACCGCTGAGGCGGTAGCCCCAGCCGCCGACCTGGGACGGCAGGCGCTGTTCGGCACGGGCCGACTCGATGGCGGCCGGGGCCCACCGGCGGGTGGGCCTTCCGAATGGGCCGAAGGCGACGTCCAGGCCGGTTTCCGAGACCTTCGCCCGGACCGACGAGCAGAGGGCCGTGGCGACCGAGACGACCGCGCCGCCCAGGAACATGGGCCACAGCGCGGCCGGGGCGGCGAGGCCCAGGGCGAGGGCCACGGCAGCGCCGACGGTGAGCAGGCCGGTCAGCGCCGCCAGCAACTGGAGCCAGGGATTGGAGACACGGGAGAACCAGACCACTTGTTCGTCGTCGGCCAGGGGCAGCTCCGGGCCCGGCGCCGGGGGCGCGGTCGCCGCGGAGCGGACAGTGAGCCTCCAGGTCACCACCCCGGTGAGGGCGGCGAGAACCAGGGTCACGGCGATGCCGGCAGTCGGCTGACGGGCGTCGTGCCAGTGGGTCCGGTCCAGGTTCGCCAGGACGACGGAGATCTGCGCGCCGACGAGGATCGTCGCCGTCGGCGCCAGCGCCGTCGGTACCCAGGTGCGGCGCGTCGGCCATGAGCGGCGCCATCGCAGGCCCACCGCGAGGACGACCAGCAGCCATATCGCGGCCGGGAACAGGGATGCCGCCCGGAACGGCATCGAGCCGTCGGGGGCCGCGCCACCGCTCCAGTGGGTGGCCAACCGGTCGGGGAGCCGGTTCCGCAGCAGCCACGGCACCACCACGATCAGTGCCGCGACGGCGGCCGTACAACCCACACCCGCCCAGCGTGCCGCCGTACGCCCCCCGTCGCGCCCCGCGTCCTCACCGGTCGTCACGACACCCCCCGGATCATCTCGATGACGTCGGTCCGGCTGTAGCCCAGTCGGGACGCCTCCGCGAGCAGCTCCCGCACCCGGATCTGGAGGCCCGAGCGGCGGGTGGCGCCCTCGGCGACGGTGATGCCCCGGCCACGGCGGAACTCCAGCAGCCCCTCGTCCCGTAGTTCGCGCAGGCCGCGCAGGACGGTGTTGACGTTGATGTCCAGGGCCGCGGCGAGGTCGCGGGCCGACGGCAGACGGTCGCCCGCGCGGCACTCGCCCTCGGCTACGGCCCGCCGGATCGCGCCCGCGACCTGCTCGTGCAGGGGGCGCGTGTCGTTCAGGTCCAGACGCAGCAACATGGTGCCAATGACGCTAGCACCATCAGTGTGACGCCGACAGGGCGACGGGCCCGTCGCCGGAGTGCGGCGGGCCCGTCGGCAAAGCGAGCTGAGTGGGTGTCAGGCCTTCGAGAAGCCGTAGTTCAGGAGCTTCGTGGCGTCCGACGCGCGGGTGGAGGCGTTCGTGGAGGACAGGACCGTGCCGATGACGGTCTTGCCGCCCCGGGTCGCGGCGAAGACCAGGCAGTAGCCGGCCTCCTTGCCGGAGCCGGTCTTGACGCCGATGGTGCCGCTGTAGCTGCTCAGCAGCGTGTTGGTGTTGGTCCACGCGCCCATCGTGCGGGTGCTGCCCGTCTTGGTGATGGTCTTCGCGGTGTAGGACTTCGTCTTCACGATCGCGCGGAAGTTGGCGTTCTTCATCGCGCCGGCGGCGATCTTCGTCAGGTCGCGCGGCGTCGAGTAGTTGCCGCCGTTGCCGATGCCGTCGAAGGAATCGAAGTGGGTGTTCTTCAGGCCGAGGTTCTTGACGTCGGCGTTCATCTTGCCGATGAAGGACTTCACGCGCGCGTCGCGGGTGGTGCCGGTGCCGAACTTGTCGGCCAGTGCGTAGGCGGCGTCGCAGCCTGAGGGCAGCATCAGCCCGTAGAGCAGCTGACGGACGGTGACCTTGTCGCCGACGATCAGGTGGGCCTGCGAGGCGTTCTTGGAGACGACGTAGTCGCTGTACGCCTTCTGGATGGTGACCTTGGCGTCCAGGTTGAGGTTCGGCTGCGAGAGCACGACCTTCGCGGTCATGATCTTGGTGGTGGAGCCGGTGGAACGCCGGGTGTCCGCCGCCTTGTTGTACAGGTCCTTGCCGGTGCCGTTGTTCATCACGTAGCCGCCCTTGGCCACGATGGACGGCGTCGTGACGGCCTGCGCGGGGGCCGCGGTGAGGGCGCCGGTGGTGAGCAGGGCGCCGGCGGTGACGGTGACCGCGGCGGCACGGCGCAGCCGGTTGCCCTTGATGCCGGAAATGGCGGTAATCAACTGAGATACCCCGATTATTGGTGAATGCCCCTTAGGGAGCGGCCTGGTTGAGGGGAAAGCAGATGGGGCCGCACAGGTGTGACGCGTACCTGGTGCACATGGTTGTACGCGTACCGGGGGCAGTTCGGTTCGACACTCGGAAGAAGGACGGGCGGCGGGGCGCCGCTGTCCGGATATTGGAACGGGCTGCTGATTGCGTACGTGATGTATCTATCCTGTGGGCATGCCAGCCGCCCCGTCCGCACCCGTAAAGCAGCCACCCGCCGCCGACCGCGTCTACGCCCACGTCAAGCAGGGCGTCCTGGACCGCCGCTACGAAGGCGGCACCCTCCTCACCGAGGGCGAACTCGCCGAGGCCGTCGGAGTCTCCCGCACGCCGGTGCGCGAGGCGCTGCTGCGGCTGGAGGTGGAGGGGCTGATCAGGCTCTACCCGAAGAAGGGGGCCCTCGTCCTGCCGGTCTCCGCCCAGGAGATCGCCGACGTCGTCGAGACGCGGCTGCTGGTCGAGGAGCACGCGGCCCGCAAGGCCGTGCCCGCCCCGCCGGGACTCATCGAGCGGCTCGAACAGTTGCTCGCGAAGCAGAAGGCACAGGCCGCCGCCGGTGATCTCGCCGCCGCCGCCGTCACCGACCGCTGCTTCCACGCCGAGATCGTGCGCAGCGGCGGCAACGAGATCCTCTCGCGCCTGTACGACCAGCTGCGCGACCGTCAGCTGCGGATGGGCGTCGCCGTCATGCACTCCCACCCCGACCGGATCGCCAAGACCCTCGCCGAGCACGAGGAGATCCTCGCCGCGCTGCGCTCGGGGGACGCGGAGGGGGCCGTGGGCATCGTCCACCGGCACGTGGGCTGGTTCTCCCACCTGGCCCGGGGGGAGGTCCGATGAGTTCGCCGTCCTCCTCCGCCACCCTGCCGGGTGACCCGCCGGGCGGACGGCGCGCGATCGCCGTCTGGTCCATCGGCGTCGCCGTCTACTTCGTCGCCGTCATCTTCCGTACGTCCCTGGGGGTGGCCGGCCTCGACGCCGTCGAGCGCTTCCACGTGGGCGCCTCCGCGCTGTCCACCTTCTCCATCCTCCAACTGCTCGTCTACGCGGGCATGCAGATACCCGTCGGCCTGCTCGTCGACCGGCTCGGCACCAAGAAGGTGCTGGGTCTCGGCGTGGTGCTGTTCACGATCGGACAGCTCGGCTTCGCCTTCCTGCCGTCGTACGGCATGGCGCTCGCCTCACGGGCCCTGCTGGGCTGCGGCGACGCGATGACGTTCATCAGCGTGCTACGGCTCGGCGGGCGCTGGTTCCCCGCCCGGCGCGGGCCGCTCGTCGCCCAGCTCGCCGGGCTGGTGGGCATGGCCGGCAACCTCGTCTCCACGCTCGTGCTGGCGCGGCTGCTGCACGGCATCGGCTGGAGCGCCGCGTTCGGGGGCAGCGCGATCGCCGGTGTCGTCGTGTTCGCCCTGCTGCTGCTCTTCCTGAAGGACCACCCGGAAGGGTTCGAGCCGGAGCCGCCGGCGCACCGGGGCGCGGCCTATGTGCGCCGGCAGATCGCCGCGTCCTGGCGGGAGCCGGGGACCCGGCTGGGACTGTGGGTGCACTTCACGACGCAGTTCCCGGCGATGGTCTTCCTGCTGCTGTGGGGGCTGCCGTTCCTCGTCGAGGACCAGGGGCTCAGCCGCGCCACGGCCGGTGAACTGCTCACCCTCGTCGTGCTGTCCAACATGGTCATCGGCCTGGTCTACGGCCAGATCGTCGCCCGGCACCACGAGGCGCGGCTGCCGCTGGCGCTCGGCACCGTCGGGGCGACGGCGCTGCTGTGGGCGGCCACGCTGGCCTGCCCCGGCGCCCACGCCCCGATGTGGCTGCTGATCGTGCTGTGCGCGGTGCTCGGGGCGTGCGGACCGGCGTCGATGATCGGCTTCGACTTCGCGCGGCCCGCGAATCCTCCGGAGCGGCAGGGGACGGCGTCCGGGATCACGAACATGGGCGGGTTCGTCGCCTCCATGACGACGCTGCTCGCGGTGGGCGTGCTGCTGGACGCCACCGGAGACGACTACACCGTCGCGTTCTCGGCCGTGTTCGTGCTCCAGGCGCTGGGTGTCTCGCAGATCCTGCGGCTGCGCAGGCGCGCGGCGCGCAGGGAGCGGGAGCGGCTGGTGGCCAGCCGGGTGGAGACGGTGCACGTACCGGCGTGATGGGGTGTGTGGCCCCGCGCCGAGGGGCCCCGGCGTCGACGAGGTGACCGCCGTGGGGGCGCTGCCCGGCACGGGCGGGGCGCCCCAGCGTGCCCCACGTCCTACGGCGTCACCGGGAAGTGGCGCAGGATCGCCGCCGCCAGATCCAGGTCGCCCTCCGTCTTGATGCGGTCCGACGCCGACTCCGGGCTCACGCGGCCGCAGGCCAGGCGGACGTAGGTCTCCCAGTCGAGGGTGAGGGTGGCGGCGGGGCCGAGAGCGGGAGTGCTCTCCAGGGTGCCGCGGCCCTGGATGTCGACGCGGATCGTGCGCAGGAACTCGACCGGACCGTGCACGTCGAAGACGACCGCCGAGCTGCGCGGAGCCCCGGCGCGCTCGGCGACGACCTGCGGCAGGGCGTCCAGCAGGACGTCACGGGCGACGTGCGCGCCCGGGGAGTCCAGATTGCCGGGGCGGCCGAGGGCCGTGCGCAGGTCCTGTTCATGCACCCACACGTCGAAGGCGTGCCGCCGCATCGACTCCTCCAGGGTGAGCTCGGCGCCGAGGGGGCCGCGCACCTTGGTGCCGGGGTCGCGGGAGTCGTTGCGCAGCTGGCGGTTGCGGCGGATGACCGTGTACTCCAGCTCCGACGTCATCTCCGGCGCCGTGTGGTGGCGGCGGACGTCGACCTGTATCTCCATGTAGCGCTGGTGGTCGTTGGTGACGTGGAACAGGTCGCGCGGCAGTGTGTGGATGGGGCGGGGGTCGCCGAGCATCTCGCAGTCCAGGCCGATGACGTGCGACACGATGTCGCGCACCGACCAGCCCGGGCACGGGGTACGACGGTTCCAGTCGGCGTCCGCCAGCGGCTGCACCAGCTCGGATATCGCCTCGACGGAGTGGGTCCAGGCATCGGCGTAGGGCTGGAGAGTGGGATGCAGACTCACGGAAACGGGACCCCTCGGCGGTCGTGTACACGGGCAGGTGGTGGCGGCGGTGCCAGTGGGAGGCGGCTGCACTCGGCGGTGTCTGGAATGGCTAAGTTACGCTGCTCCGAGGCACCCCGGCAGTGCTTTCTCGTGACGATCGTAGGCCGTGTGGCCACCCGCGTGGGCGGCCCGTTTGCCAGGACGGTGGTAGTGTGCGCGCCTCTTTGATCCAGATCGCCGTGAACGAGGGCGAATCGGTGGCGGACCGGCGGCTGCGGGCCGCCTCCCTGGTGCGGGAGCAGGCCGGCTCGGCGGACCTCGTCGTCCTGCCGGAGCTGTGGACGTGCGGGGCCTTCGCCTACGAGGAGTTCGGCACCGAGGCCGAGCCGCTCGAGGGGCCGACCTTCGAGGCGATGGCCAAGGCCGCGAGCGACGCGGGCGTGTGGCTGCACGCCGGATCCATCCCCGAGCGCGGCCCTGACGGTCACCTCTACAACACCTCCCTCGTCTTCTCTCCTTCCGGTGACCTCGCCGCCGCCTACCGCAAGATCCACCGCTTCGGCTTCGACAAGGGCGAGGCGGTACTCATGGGCGCGGGGCGTCAGCTGGTGACGGTGCGTCTGCCGTGGACCACGCTCGGCGTGGCGACCTGTTACGACCTCCGTTTCCCCGAACTCTTCCGCGGCCTCGTCGACGCCGGCGCCGAGACCCTGGTGATCCCGGCGGGCTGGCCGGAGCGCCGCCGGGCGCACTGGACGCTGCTGGCCCAGGCGCGGGCGGTGGAGAACCAGGCGTTCGTGCTCGCCTGTGGAACGGCCGGGACGCATGCGGGAGTTCCGCAGGCGGGTCACTCGATCGTGGTCGATCCGTGGGGTGAGGTCCTCGCCGAGGCGGGCGCCGGTGAGGAGGCCCTCACGGTGGAGTTCGACCCGGCGAAGGTCGCCACGACCCGTGAGCAGTTCCCGGCGCTGAAGGACCGGGTGCTGGGCCTCGAGGCGCCCCGGCGCTGATCGCCGCCCCGGGTCAGTCCTCCTCCCGTTCCTTCTCCGCCAGGTGGATCACGCACACCGCGACCGCGATGAGCAGCGCCGGGTCCGCGTCGTCGCGGACGACGTCGATGCCGTAGGTGTCGCGGACGGTGAGCCGGCGGCGGGAGATCACGGCCAGCAGTTCGCCGTCGTACTCGACGGCGAACTCCCGGTCCAGGATCTTGCCGCTGACGTCGAGCTCGGTGCCGTCGGCCAGGGTCACCCGGTAGTGGTTGCGCAGCAGGGACAGCCGCCGGCGCTTGATCGTCGCCAGGGGTTCGCCGGCCCGCTCGATCACCATCGTGTCGCGCAGGGCGAACATCTTCTGGTGGATGTCGATCAGGACGCGTCCCTGGGTGTCCTTCAGCTCCCAGGTGTCCCGCAGGCGCATGGCCTTGCCGTCGACGAGGAAGACCTTGCTGCCCTGGTCGTCCTCGATCCAGTAGTCGTCGCCGATGCCGAGGAGCCGGTCGTACACGAGGAATCTCATGCTGTGAGCGCTTCCCCGGTGGCCCCCGAGAAACGCCGCCGGTAGGCCGACGGGCTGAGTCCGGTCTCGCGCCGCAGCCGCGCCCGCAGGTTGGCCGCGGTGCCCAGACCGCTGCGCGCCGCGACGACGTCCAGCCGCTCCTCACCCCGTTCGATGAGCCGTCGCGCGAGCGTCACCCGCTCCGCCGTCAGCCACGCCAGCGGTGTCGTGCCGAGCTGGGCGCGGAAGCGCCGGTGCAGCGTGGCCGGGCTGACACGCGCGCGTGCCGCGAGAGCGGCGACCGTGAGCGGCTGGTCGAGACGTTCCTGCGCCCAGGCCAGGACCGGACCGAGGGACTCGTCCGGGACGGCCGCCACCGGGCGTTCCACGAACTGGCGCTGCCCGCCGTCGCGGTGGGCGGCGAAGACCAGGCGCCGGGCGACGTGGTTCGCGATTTCCGCGCCGTGGTCGCGGCGGACGACGTGCAGGCCGAGATCGAGGGCCGACGCGCTGCCGGACGCGGTGAGGATGTCGCCGTCGTCCACGAACAGCACGTCCGGTTCGAGCCGCACCTCGGGGAACCGTGCGCGGAACGACTGCGCCCACATCCAGTGGCAGGCCGCGCGGCGGCCGTCGAGCAGTCCGGCCTCCGCGATCGTGAACGCGCCGGAGCAGAAGCCGATGAGCCGGGCGCCCCGCGCGTGCGCCCGGCGCACCGCGTCCAGCACGCGTGGGGCGCGCGGGGTGTCGGTGTCCGGACGGTTCGGCACGATCAGCGTGTCCGCCTCCTCGGCGGCCTCCAGCCCGGCGACACCGGTGAGGGTGAAGAACCCGTCGCGCATCCGGGTCGCCGGACCGGCCGCGCACAGCCGGAAGTCGTACAGCTCGCGGCCCAGTTCCGGGCGGCGCAGGCCGAAGACCTCGATGGCGCAGCTCATCTCGAAGGGGTTGGAGTTCTCGTCGACGATCAGGACGACACGGTGCGAGGATCCTTGCGGCATGTGCGATTCCTAGCACTCGCGCATGCCACCGGGCCATACGCAGGATGACGCCATGAGCAGCGAACCGAGCAGCGAACCGATCTCCCTGGCCACCGTCCTCGCCTCCTTCACCGAGCGGTGGAGCCCGCGGATCGTCACCACCGTCAACGACTACGACGTCCGAGTCGCGAAGGTGGAGGGTGAGCACGTCTGGCACGTCCACGACCACACCGACGAGTTCTTCCTGGTCCTCTCCGGCGAGCTGCACATCGCCCTGCGTGAGCCGTCCGGTGAACGCACGGTGGTCCTCCCACAGGGATCCCTCTTCACGGTCCCGCGCGGCACGGAGCACAAGCCGTACGCCCCCGCCCCGACGGAGATCCTTCTCCTCGAACCCACCGGCACCCTCACGGTCGGCGACCGCCACGACGAGGTCCCGGCCCATGTGGACGCGACGACCGGCCACGCGCTGAGCTGACTGTCACAGGCGGGTGGCACCCTTGATCCATGAGCCCCTCCGCATCCCGTCGCGCCCGAGTCCGCGCCCCCGAGCCGGCCGGCAAGGGGGGCTGGCTGAACACCGGTGGGCAGCGGTACAGCCTCGCCGACCTGCCCGGACGGATCGTCGTTCTCGATGTCCGGGTTTCCTGAACCAATGTGCACACCTCTCGCCGGCGTGGGGAGGTGCACCAACACACCAGTGGTGACCTGTACTTGCGCCTGCGGGCCGGGCGCGGATCGCCATGGCCGGGGTCCATCAGCTGTGGGCCTACGACCCGGCCGCGCAGACCGTGGCCGTGACCGCGGGGACCACCAACGAGGGGCTCGTCGACGGGCCCGGGGCCGAGGCGTGGTTCGCGCAGCCGCCCGGGCAGAAGCTGGACACCGGATACGGCCCCTCGACCCGTCTGCCGGTCTCCGCCACCCCGCCCGAACTGCTGCTTCAGGGCGAGGGCGCGGGCACCGACCTGTCCCGCACCCTCGCCCTGAACCCCGCCGTCGAGCAGGGCGTCCTGCACATCTCGGCGATGGCCGCCTCCTGCGACGACGACCCCGCCGACCCGTGCCCCGCCTGCCATGTCCACCAGCAGGACTGGGGCGTCCCGGTCCGCCTCACCGAGGGCGGCGCGGACCGGCTGCCGCTGGTGCTCGCCGGGATGGACGAGCAGGTGTCGTAGAAGCCGCGCGGGCCGCTCAGACGCCGAAGCCGTCGCTGTAGCCGTCGCGGGTGTGGTGGTGCCGTTCCTCCTCGACGACCGTGGTCGTCGTCGGCGGGACCATGACACGTCGGCGACGCGCGATGCTGCTGAAGGTCGAGACGCCGATCAGTCCGACGATCATCAGGATGATGCCGACCAGGTCGAGGTTGACCCCCTGCATGTCCCAGTCGGTCGCGAACGTGAGGATGGCTCCCACGGCGATGAGGATGATGCATCCGCCGAGGCCCATGAGTGTCGCCTCCCTGTCCGGTCCGGTCTCTCCGGTCCGGACAGTCGGGTACCCCGGTTGTCAACCCCCATGCGGGTGACGGGCGTTCCGGCGCGGCCGGCTAGTTCTCCAGGAACGCCACCAGCGCGTTGGCCAGCAGATACGGGTCGTCGGCGCCGCACAACTCCCGTGCGCTGTGCATGGAGAGGATCGCCACGCCGATGTCGACGGTCCGGATGCCGTGCCGGGCGGCGGTGATGGGGCCGATGGTGGTGCCGCACGGCATGGAGTTGTTGGACACGAACGACTGGAAGGGCACGTCGGCCTTCTCGCAGGCGGCGGCGAACACCGCGCGGCCCGAACCGTCCGTGGCGTAGCGGTTGTTGACGTTGACCTTGAGGAGGGGGCCGCCGTTGACCCGCGGGTGGTGCGTGGGGTCGTGGCGCTCGGCGTAGTTGGGGTGCACCGCGTGGCCCGTGTCGGAGGAGAGGCAGACGGTGCCGGCGAAGGCGCGCGCCCGGTCCTCGTAGGTCCCGCCGCGCGCGAACACCGAGCGCTCCAGCACCGATCCGAGCAGCGGACCGTCGGCCCCGGTGTCGGACTGCGAGCCGTTCTCCTCGTGGTCGAAGGCGGCGAGGACGGGGATGTAGGGCAGGTCGCGTCCGGCGACGGCGGTGAGCGCCGCGACGGCCGCGTGCACCGACAGCAGGTTGTCCATGCGCGGGCCGGCCACCAGCTCCCGGTCGCGGCCCAGGTAGGCGGGCGGTTCCACGGAGTGGGTCATCAGGTCCCAGCCGGTGACCGAGCCGGCCGCCAGGCCGGCCTCCTGCTCCAGGAAGGAGATCAGGTCGCCCTCGCGGACGTCGTCGCCCAGGCCCCAGATCGGCTGTGAGTGCCGCTGCTTGTCGAGCTTGAGGCCCTCGGTGCCCACCGAGCGGTCGAGGTGGATCGCGAGCTGCGGGACGCGCAGCAGCGGGCGGTCGACGTTCACCAGGCGGGTGGTGCCGTCGCGCAGGGTGAGCCGGCCGGCCAGGCCCAGGTCGCGGTCGAGCCAGGAGTTCAGCAGGGGACCGCCGTAGATCTCCACCGCGACCTGCCGCCAGCCGTGCGCGCCGGCGTCGGGCAGCGGCTTCACACGCAGGTTGGGGGAGTCGGTGTGCGCGCCGACGATGCGGAACGGCGTGTGGGGTGCGGCGCCCTCGGGGACGTACCAGGCGACGATGGCACCGCCGCGCGTCACGTACTTGCCGCCGCTCGTCCCGTCCCAGGCGTCCGTCTCGTCGACCTGGCGGAAACCGGCCTTCTCCAGCCGCTCGGCGGCGTTCGCCACGGCGTGGTACGGCGACGGGCTCACCGCGAGGAAGGTCATCAGGTCGTCGGTGTGGCCGCGGTCGAAAGGTGTGGAGGCGGCGGCCGGGCGTGAGGGTTCGCTCATGGGTTCACCTTAACGACGGACGAGGGCCCGCTCCCGGTCAAGCGGGAGCAGGCCCTCGTGAGGACTGTGTGGAGGGGAGCCCGCTGGGAGAGCGGGCCCCCGCCGGGTCTCGGCCGGTTCCTAGAACGCGGCCTCGTCCAGCTCCATCAGGTCCAGGTCGACGCCCTCGGCGACCTTGCGGGCGCAGGTGACGCCGGGCAGGACGTTGGCGGCGAAGAACTTCGCCGCGGCGATCTTGCCGGTGTAGAACGCCTTGTCCTTCGCGGAGGCCGTGGCCAGCTTCTCGGCGGCGATCGCGGCGCCCTTGAGCAGCAGGTAGCCGACGACGACGTCACCGGAGGCCATGAGCAGGCGGGTGGTGTTCAGGCCCACCTTGTAGATGTTCTTGGTGTCCTGCTCGGTGGCGGCGAGGTCGGTCAGCATCAGGCCGACGATCGCCTCCAGCTCCACGGCGGCCTTGGCCAGGTGCTCGCGGGCGCCGGCCAGCTCCTCGCCGCCGGTGCCGAGCGCCAGGAACTTCTTGATGTCCTCGGCGAGGGAGTTCAGCGCGGCGCCCTGGTTGCGGACGATCTTCCGGAAGAAGAAGTCCTGGCCCTGGATCGCGGTGGTGCCCTCGTAGAGGGTGTCGATCTTGGAGTCCCGGATGTACTGCTCGATCGGGTACTCCTGCAGGAAGCCGGAGCCGCCGAAGGTCTGCAGCGACTGGGCCAGCTGCTCGTAGCCCTTCTCGGAGCCGTAGCCCTTGACGATCGGCAGGAGCAGGTCGTTCAGCGCGATCTCCGCGGAGGCGTCCTCGCCGTTCGCCTCCTTGATCTGGATCGCGTCCTGGATCGAGGCGGTGTACAGCACCAGGGCGCGCATGCCCTCCGCGTACGCCTTCTGCGTGATCAGCGAGCGGCGCACGTCGGGGTGGTGGGTGATGGTGACCTTGGGCGCCGTCTTGTCCATGAAGTTGGCCAGGTCCGGACCCTGGACGCGCTCCTTGGCGTACTCCAGCGCATTGAGGTAGCCGGTGGACAGCGTGGAGATCGCCTTCGTGCCGACCATCATGCGGGCGAACTCGATGATGCGGAACATCTGGCGGATGCCGTCGTGCTTGTCGCCGATCAGCCAGCCCTTGGCGGGGTGCTGGTCGCCGAAGGTCATCTCGCACGTGTTGGAGGCCTTCAGGCCCATCTTGTGCTCGACGTTGGTGGCGTAGACGCCGTTGCGCTCGCCCAGCTCGCCGGTCTCGAAGTCGAAGAGGTACTTCGGGACGAGGAAGAGGGACAGGCCCTTGGTGCCGGGGCCGGCACCCTCGGGACGCGCGAGCACGTAGTGGAGGATGTTCTCCGACATGTCGTGCTCACCGGAGGTGATGAAGCGCTTCACGCCCTCGATGTGCCAGGAGCCGTCCTCCTGCTGCACGGCCTTGGTGCGGCCGGCGCCCACGTCCGAGCCGGCGTCCGGCTCGGTGAGGACCATGGTGGAGCCCCACTGCTTCTCGACCGCGATCTTGGCGATGTGCTTCTGGACCTCGTTGCCCTCCTCGAAGAGGATGCCGGCGAACGCGGGGCCCGAGGAGTACATCCACACGGCCGGGTTGGCGCCCAGGATCAGCTCGGCGTAGGCCCAGATCAGGGAGCGCGGCGAGGTGGTGCCGCCGATCTCCTCGGGCAGGCCGAGCCGCCAGTACTCGGAGTCCATGAACGCCTGGTAGCTGTTCTTGAAGGACTCGGGGACGGGCGCGGTGTTGGTCTCCGGGTCGAAGACCGGCGGGTTGCGGTCGGCGTCGGCGAAGGACGCGGCCAGCTCGTTCTCGGAGAGGCGGGTCAGCTCCTCCAGGACGCTCTTGGCGGTGTCGAGGTCCATCTCCTCGAACGGGCCGGTGCCGTACACCTTGTCGCGCCCCAGTACTTCGAAGAGGTTGAACTCGATGTCTCGGAGATTCGACTTGTAGTGCCCCATGGCGACGGCTCCGTTGAGGATTCGGCGAGGCACTGGACTCCTCGCGCCTTTACACGTACCAGCAAGTAGCTCCGATGATGCTACCCGTCGGTAATATCTCGCAACCCCGATCCGGGTATCTGTGACCCACCCCTCGCCGTGGTGTCAGTACGCTTACGGTCATGTACGGCTACGACCAGAACGGCGCCCAGCAGCAGTACGCCCCGCCGCAGCAGCCGATGGCGGGCGGATACGGCCAGCAGCCGCCGCTGTACCCCGAGCCGTCGCCGCCGTCCCTCGCCGACGCCGTGCGCGCCTTCACCACCGGGCAGATGTCGCCGGAGGACTTCCAGCAGATCTTCGCCACGTCGAAGGTGTACTGCCCGCGCGGTGACACCCCGGGCTTCCTGGCGCTGCACAACACCCAGCAGCCGGTGATCCCGATGTTCACCTCGCTCAAGGAGCTGCGCCGCTACGCCGGCAAGGAGTCCAAGTACTTCGTGATCACCGGCGCCGAGGTGATCGACCTGCTGCCGACCGGCTACGGCTTCGTCCTGGACATGGAGGGCGAGCACCGCATGGTCTTCGACGCGAAGGCGGTCGAACAGATGGTCGACTTCGCGATGCGCCGCATGTACGGCTGACGGCGCCGCCGGCGGGTGGTCGCCGAACCGTGCCCGCGTGACCTCGAACAACACCGCGCCGTCGCTTCCGGGTGATCGGCGCCGCCGTGCTGCCCCGCTTCGGGGGAAGGTCGGGATGAGCTGTACCGAGCGTGGATGCGTAGTCCGGGAATGATGCCCGGACTTTTTTGGTTCCGGGTGGCAGGAAGTTCAACGCTCAACTAAACTGGGCGTACCAAGGAGGTACCGACCATGCCTGCAGTGACCGTCGAGAACCCGCTGATGCTCCCCCGCGTGACCGCCGACGCCGACGCCGTGGCGCGGCCCGTGCTCGCGGTCACCACCGCGCCGAGCGGCTTCGAGGGCGAGGGCTTCCCGGTGCGCCGTGCGTTCGCCGGGATCAACTACCGCCACCTCGACCCGTTCATCATGATGGACCAGATGGGCGAGGTGGAGTACGCGCCGGGCGAGCCGAAGGGCACCCCCTGGCACCCCCACCGTGGCTTCGAGACCGTCACCTACATCATCGACGGCATCTTCGACCACCAGGACTCCCAAGGCGGCGGAGGCACCATCACCAACGGCGACACGCAGTGGATGACGGCCGGCTCCGGCCTGCTGCACATCGAGGCGCCCCCGGAGCAGCTGGTCGTCTCGGGCGGCCTCTTCCACGGCCTGCAGCTGTGGGTGAACCTCCCGGCCAAGGACAAGATGATGGCGCCGCGCTACCAGGACATCCGCGCGGGCTCCGTCCAGCTGCTCACCTCACCCGACGGCGGCGCGCTGCTGCGTGTCATCGCCGGTGAGCTGGACGGGCACGCCGGTCCCGGTATCACGCACACGCCGATCACGATGGTCCACGCCACGCTCGCGCCGGGCGCCGAGGTCACCCTGCCGTGGCGGCAGGACTTCAACGGCCTGGCCTACGTCCTGGCAGGACGCGGCAGCGTGGGCGCCGAGCGGCGGCCGATCCACATGGGGCAGACCGCCGTCTTCGGCGCCGGGTCCTCGCTCACCGTCCGCGCGGACGAGAAGCAGGACGGGCACACGCCGGACCTGGAGGTCGTGCTGCTCGGCGGGCAGCCGATCCGCGAACCCATGGCCCACTACGGTCCGTTCGTGATGAACACCAAGGACGAACTCATGCAGGCCTTCGAGGACTTCCAGAAGGGCCGCCTGGGCACCGTCCCGGCCGTGCACGGCATGACGGAGGAAGGCCCGCAGGCCTGACGCCCCGTAAGCCGGGGCCCTGAGGCTCTGACGCCCCCTCACCCGGGCGGGCCGTCCCGACGGGACAGCCCGCCCGGCGCGTGGTGCGCTGTAGGCGTGCACCTGCTCCCCGACTCCGCCCGCCGCCTCGCCGCGTGGTGCGCGCTCGCCCTGCTCGTCGCGGGCGTCGGCTGGGTCGGCGTACGGCTGTGCTCCGAGCTGCGGACGGCGGTGACGCCGGTGCTGCTGGCCCTGCTGGGCACCGCGCTGCTCGGGCCCCTGCACCGGCGGCTGGTGCAGGCGCACGTCAACCGGTCGCTGGCCGCCGGGCTGACCTGTGTCGCCGTCGTCGCCGTGGTCGGCGGCGCGGTGTACATCGTGGTGGCCGCGCTGATCGACACCGGCGACCAGATCGTCTCCTCCCTCAAGGAGGCCGCCCAGGGCGTCGCCGACCACTTCGGGGCGGCCGGCACCTCGCTGGACGACCTCGCCTCCAACGGCCGTCAGCTGCTGGGCAAGTTCGGCGGGACCGCCGCGCACAACGTCATCAGCGGGGTCAGCGTGGTCGGCGAGAGCATCGCCATGGCCGTCCTCGCCCTGCTGCTCGTCTTCTTCTTCCTGCGCGACTCCGACAAGGCCGCCGACACCGTGCGGGCACTGGCCCCGCGCGGGAGCGCCGACACCCTGGAGGCGGTGGCCCGGCGGGCCTACCACGCCGTCGAGGGCTTCATGCGCGGCACCACATTCATCGCCCTGATCGACGCCCTGTGCATCACGGTCGGCCTGCTGATCCTGCGCGTGCCCGGCGCCGTCGGCCTCGGTGCGCTGGTGTTCGTCGGGGCGTACATCCCCTACCTCGGCGCCTTCATCTCCGGCGCCGTCGCCGTGCTGGTCGCGCTCGCCGACCGCGGGTTCGTCATCGCGCTGTGGACCTTCGGGGTGGTGCTCGCCGTGCAGGTGCTGGAGGGGCATGTGCTGCAACCGGCGATCCAGAGCAGGACCGTGCAGATGCACCCCGCGATCGTCATGCTCGCGATCACCGCGGGCGCCTCCGTGGCCGGCATCCTCGGCATGCTGCTCGCCGTACCGCTCACCGCGGCCGCCTTCGGCGTCCTGCAGGAACTGCGGGAACGCGGCGCCGAGGCGTCGGAGGTGCCGTGAGGCCGTACTGAGCCGAGGGAGGCGTGGGTGCCCGCGCGGCCGATGGGGGCGGGGGTGCTTGTGCGGCCCGCGGGCGTCGATGTGCGTATGCGACCGGTGGTGCCGCGACGCAGACTGATCGGGTGAGCGAACGCACACGAGACGACGTGAGGGCACGGTCGGCGCCGCACGTGCCACCTCTCAGCCGCCGGCGCTCGCGGCCATGATGTGTGCCGTGGCGATGACCTTCATCGACCAGACGATCGTGTCGATCGCCGCCCCCGAGATCGTCTCCGAGCCGGCCTCGACGGATGCCGTCAACCGCGCGATCGGCGCGTCCTACGGCGAGGTCACCGGCGTCACCCTGACCGTGCGCAACTTCGCCGCGAGCATCGGCCTGGCCCTCTACGGCACCCTGCTGACCCACACGATGACCGAGCACGTCACCGACACCCTGCGCGGGCGCGGACTGCCACCGGACGCGGCGCGCTCGGCCGCCGGGAACGTGGCCGAGGCGGTCACCGGCAACCCGGACGCCACCACCCCCACCGGCGACGGCCCGCTCGCCACGACCGTGCGCACCGCGATGTCCGCGATCCGCCGGGACTTCGCCGAGGCCAACCAGTGGGTGTTCTACGGCATGGCGATCGCCCTCGGCATCGGCTACCTGTGCGCCCTGCGCCACCCGGGCGGCCGCGCCGGCCGCGAGAGCGACCCGGAGCAGCGGCGGAGCGAGACCGGTACCGGGCAGCGGCCGTCGCCGGGGCAGCGCGCCCAGTAGGCACGTCCAGGTCGGTACGTCCAGCGTCCAGCGCAGGTACGTCCGGTTCACCAGGCCGTCGAGGTGGTCGGTCGGTCAGCTCTCCAGGTCCTCGAGGTGTTCGTCGAGGCTCAGCTCGCCGTCCCCGCTCCCCTCGGCCCGACCGAAGCCGTCCCCGCTTCTCTCGCCCCGCGCGAAGCCGTTCCCGCTCTTCTCGCCCAGCTCGCACCAGATGCTCTTGCCCTCCCCGCGCGGTGCCACGCCCCAGTTGTCGGCGAGCAGCTCCATCAGGACCAGGCCGCGCCCGGAGGACGCCAGCTCGCCGGGCCGGCGCCGGTGGGGCAGGTCGTCGCTGGTGTCGGTGACCTCCACCCGGATGCGGCGCTCACCCGGTGCGCCGCCGACCTCGGCGACGAGCAGCGCGTCGGCGTCGGTGTGCACGAGGACGTTGGTGAGCATCTCGGAGACCAGCAGGACGGCGGAGTCGACCTGGTCCGGGGAGGGCCAGTCGTGCAGCAGCTCGCGCAGCTGCTGCCGGGCCGTGGCGACCCGCTCCGGCTCGGCCTGCGCGACGGTCAGCACCGAGCGCCGCACCGGCGCGCGCACGGCGCCGGAGCCGTCTTCACCGGCCGGGTGTCGGCTGAGCAGCACCAGGGCGATGTCGTCCTCGCGGCGGTCGGTGAGCGGGCCGGTGGTGTGGTGCGAGGAAGGGCCGTGCACGGCCTGGACCAGGGCGTCGGCGAGGGCGTCGAGGTTGCCCTCGTGGGACTCCATGATCGTGCGGACCCGGGCCCAGCCGGAGTCCAGGTCGTGGCCGCCGGTCTCGATCAGGCCGTCGGTGCACAGCAGCAGCGTCTCGCCGGGCATCAGGGTGAGCCGGGTGGTCGGGTAGTCGCTGTCCGGGTCGATGCCGAGAGGGAGACCGCCGGCCGTGGGCCGGTGCAGCACCGTCCCGTCGGGCATGCGGACCGCCGGGTCCAGATGCCCGGCCCGCGCGGAGAGCACGACCCCGGACGCCGGATCGACCTCGACGTACAGACAGGTCGCGAAGCGCAGCTCGCCGGGGTCGTCGGTGTGGGTGATGCCGTGGAAGAAGCGGGAGGCGCGGGAGAGGACCGCGTCGGGCCGGTGGCCCTCGGCGGCGTAGGCGCGCAGGGCCGTGCGCAGCTGGCCCATCAGCCCGGCCGCGCGCACGTCGTGGCCCTGGACGTCGCCGATGACCAGGGCGAACCGGTCGCCCGGCAGCGGGATCATGTCGTACCAGTCGCCGCCGACCTGAAGACCGCCGCCGGTCGGCACGTACCGGGCGGCGATGCTCATGCCGGGGATCTTCGGACCCAGCACCGGCAGCATCGAGCGCTGCAGCCCGTCGGTCAGCTCCCGTTCGGTCTCGGCCGCGCCGGCCCGGGACAGGGCCTGGGCGAGCATCCGCGCCACCGTCGTCAGCACGGACCGCTCGTCGGGCGTGAAGGCGACCGGGTAGGTGAACGCGGCCATCCAGGCGCCCATGGTGCGTCCGCCGACCGTCAGCGGCAGGAACGCCCACGACCGGCGGTTGAAGCGCTGGGCGAGCGGCCAGGTCAGCGGGTAGCGGGCCTTGTACTCCTCCGGCGTGGACAGGTAGACCGCGCGGCCGGTGCGCACCACCTCGGCGGCCGGATAGTCCGTCCCGAGCGCCATCTGGGCGAAGGGTCCCTCGTCGCCGGGCTGCTGCCCGTGGTGGCCGATGATGGTCAGCCGGTCGCCCTCCGCGCCGAACACCGCGAGCCCGTCCGGCGAGAACCCGGGCATCGACAGGCCCGCCGCCACCCGCAGCACCTCCGCCGTGGAGCGGGCCTCGGCCAGCGCGCGGCCCGCGTCCAGCAGGAACGCCTCCCTCGAGCGCCGCCAGTCGCCGGTCACCGCGCTGCGGCCAGCCGGGGTGCCCGGCGCCGGCTCGGTGACCTCCTGGAGGGTGCCGATCAGCTCGTACGCCTTCTTCTGCGGGTCGAAGGCCGGTTTGGAGCGGGAGCGCACCACGCGCAGGACGCGGCCGGTCTCGTCCATGATCCGGATGCGTACCTCGGCGAGGGTGCCCTCGGCGACCGCCAGCTGGATCACGCCGGTGATCTCGTTCCAGTCGACCGGGTGCAGCCGGGCGCGTACCTGGGCCTCGGTGAGCACGGCCGGCTCGGCGGGCAGCCCGAGCAGCCGCGCCGCCTCCGCGTCCACGGTGACCTGCCCGGCTGCGGTGTCCCAGTGCCACAGGCCGGTCGCGAGGGCGGCGAGGATCTCCTCCACGGCGGGCAAGGGCTCACCAGTGCGCATTGCCCCACTTTAAGAAGGTCTGTTCGTATGCTGCCACCGAAGGGCGGCCCGGCGGCGCCCCGGAGCCCCCCGCGGCGGCCCGCGCGGTCATGGTGGGGAGGCGATCGCGGGGCGGCCGGTACCCTTGAAAAGTCCGGGCACCGGGCCCCGGAGATACCCGATCAGCGAAGACTGGATGAACGACGATGCATCGGTACAGGTCCCACACCTGCGGCGAGCTCCGCGCCACTGACGTCGGCACCGACGTCCGGCTGAGTGGCTGGCTGCACAATCGGCGCGACCTGGGCGGCATCCTCTTCATCGATCTGCGCGACCACTACGGCATCACGCAGCTGGTCGCCCGCCCCGGCACCCCCGCCTACGAGGCCCTGGACTCCATCTCCAAGGAGTCCACGGTCCGCGTCGACGGCCGCGTTGTTTCACGTGGAACCGAGAACGTGAACCCCGACCTGCCCACCGGTGAGGTCGAGGTGGAGGTCGCCGAGGTCGAGCTGCTCGGCGCCGCCCAGCCCCTGCCCTTCACCATCAACGCCGAGGACGGGGTCAACGAGGAGCGGCGCCTGGAGTACCGCTTCCTCGACCTGCGCCGCGAGCGCATGCACCGCAACATCATGCTGCGTACGGCTGTGATCTCCGCGATCCGCCACAAGATGGCGGCGATGGGCTTCAACGAGATGGCCACCCCGATCCTCACGGCCACCTCCCCCGAGGGCGCCCGTGACTTCGTGGTCCCCTCCCGTCTGCACCCCGGCAAGTTCTACGCCCTGCCGCAGGCCCCGCAGCAGTTCAAGCAGCTGCTGATGATCTCCGGCTTCGACCGCTACTTCCAGATCGCGCCCTGCTTCCGCGACGAGGACGCCCGCGCCGACCGCTCGCCGGGCGAGTTCTACCAGCTCGACGTCGAGATGAGTTTCGTCGAGCAGGAGGACGTGTTCCAGCCGATCGAGAAGCTGATGACCGACCTCTTCGAGGAGTTCGGCGGCGGCCGCCACGTCACCTCGCCGTTCCCGCGGATCCCGTTCCGCGAGGCGATGCTGAAGTACGGCTCCGACAAGCCCGACCTGCGCGCCAAGCTGGAGCTGGTCGACCTCACGGACGTCTTCGAGAACAGCGAGTTCAAGGCGTTCGCCGGCAAGCACGTGCGCGCGCTGCCCGTCCCGGCGGTCCAGGACCAGCCGCGCAAGTTCTTCGACCAGCTCGGCGACTACGCGGTCTCCCAGGGCGCCAAGGGCCTGGCCTGGGTCCGCGTCGGCGAGGAGGGCCAGCTGTCCGGCCCGATCGCGAAGTTCCTCACCGAGGAGAACGTCAAGGTCCTCACCGAGCGCCTCGGCCTGGAGGCCGGTCACGCCGTCTTCTTCGGCGCGGGCGAGTTCGACGAGGTCTCCAAGATCATGGGCGCGGTCCGCGTCGAGGCCGCCAAGCGTGCCGGCCAGTTCGAGGAGAACGTCTTCCGCTTCTGCTGGATCGTCGACTTCCCGATGTTCGAGAAGGACGAGGAGACCGGCAAAATCGACTTCTCGCACAACCCGTTCTCGATGCCGCAGGGCGGCATGGACGCCCTGGAGAACCAGGACCCCCTGGACATCCTGGCCTGGCAGTACGACATCGTGTGCAACGGCGTCGAGCTGTCCTCCGGCGCGATCCGCAACCACGAGCCGGAGATCATGCTCAAGGCGTTCGAGATCGCCGGCTACGACCGTGAGGTCACCGAGCGCGAGTTCGCGGGCATGCTCCGCGCGTTCCGCTTCGGTGCCCCGCCGCACGGCGGCATCGCCCCCGGCGTCGACCGCATCGTCATGTTGCTCGCGGACGAGCCGAACATCCGCGAGACCATCGCCTTCCCGCTCAACGGCAACGCCCAGGACCTGATGATGGGCGCCCCGACCGAGCTGGAGGCGGCCCGCCTGAAGGAGCTGCACCTGACGGTGAACAAGCCGCAGCCGAAGTAAGCGGCCCAGGCACGGACGAAGGCGCCCGGGACCTCGAGGTCCCGGGCGCCTTTGCTGTCACCTGGCGACGAACTGCGTGAGGATCGCCTGGACCTCGTAGATGTCGACGCCCTTGGTGAACGTCTTCTCGATCGGGGCGGCCGTGCCGGAGACCCAGATCTTCAGCTCGGCGTCCAGGTCCAGGTGGCCGGCGGTCTCCACCGAGAAGTGCGTGATGCTGCGGTAGGGGACGGAGTGGTACTCCACCTTCTTGCCGGTGATGCCCTGCTTGTCGACCAGGATCAGCCGCCGGTCGGTGAACAGGATGGTGTCGCGGATCAGCAGATACGCGGCGTGCACCTGCTCGCCCTGGCCCAGCAGCCGGGCGTAGT
The DNA here is from genome assembly GCF_040656475.1 of Streptomyces sp. NPDC049915. Classification (NCBI taxonomy): domain Bacteria; kingdom Bacillati; phylum Actinomycetota; class Actinomycetes; order Kitasatosporales; family Streptomycetaceae; genus Streptomyces; species Streptomyces sp. NPDC049915. The sequence goes on along the minus strand of NZ_JBFAMH010000009.1, from coordinate 104,349 downwards.
CCCGCTGGGCGTCGCCCGAGTCGATGGTGTGCGCGTTGCCGAACAGTGCCATGTGGTCCCCCCATACGTAGGTGATCGCCGTCGGTGATCTCCCGCAATCTAGCCGTCCGCGCCCTCGGCGTCATCGGGTGAGGCGCCGTCCTCCAGGAGGCGTTCGGCGATGTCGTCGGACCAGTGCTGGGCCCAGGCGCGCAGCGCGGCGATCTCCTCCACCGGCAGTCCGTACGCCGTGAAGGCGCCGTCCGGATACCAGTCGGTGCCGGTCAGGCGGGACTGCAGGGTGGGCAGGTCGAAGGGGTCGTGGGCGTGGCGGCGGCCCAGTTCCTCCAGGTCGGGGAAGCCGAAGCGGGCGGCGGCGGCCCGGGCGTCGATCAGGTCGACCGCGGCGCCCCGGTCGTACAGGGCCCGGATCTTGGTGCCGACCGAGTCCTCCAGGGACAGGGCGGGACCGGCCTCGGTGAGCACGGGCGGATGCCGGAACGCCTCTTTGTGCAGGGCCAGGGCGCACTCCTCGCCCGTCACCGGGTCGGTGACGGTGAGCTGCGCCGACAGCGGCGTCACGGATACGGCCCGCACCTGGCGGCCACGGGCCTGAAGGGCCGTGCGGACGTCGCCCGCGATCCGGTCCATCGGGTCGGGGCTGTCCGTCGCGAGGTCGACGTTGGCGTGCGGGCGGGTCAGCAGACCGTGTGCCTGAAGGGCGTACCCGCCGGCCAGGACCAGCCCGTGCGGGGTGCCGGTGGTGACGACGTCCGCGAGGAGGCGGTGGTGGGGTGCGGAGAGGTTCACGAAGGTCTCATGCTGTCAGACGCCGGCGCCGGGGCGGAGCCGGGCGCGCCGGTACGGTGCCGGGTGCGCCGGGGGCGGACCGCGACCGCCCCCGGGAGCGGGGCTCCTCGGGGGCGGTACCGGTGCCTGTGATCAGGCGGTGGGCATCAGGCGGTGGGCTTCTCCTCCAGGCGCGGGAAGAGGACCGCGCCCTTGGTGACCGTGACGCCGGCGGGCAGGCGGCCCCAGTCGCCGGCCTCCTGCACCCGCTGCTCGGCCAGGGCGCCCAGGACAGGCTCCGCGCCGAGGGAGTCCCACAGCTTCTGGGAGGTCTCCGGCATGACCGGGTTCAGCAGGACGGCGACCGCGCGCAGCGCCTCGGCGGCCGTGTAGAGGATGGTCGCGAGGCGGGCCTTGCCCTCCTCGGAGTCGTCCTTGGCGACCTTCCAGGGCTCCTGCTCGGTGATGTAGCCGTTGACCTGCTTGACGAAGTCGAAGATCGCCAGGATGCCGCCCTGGAAGTCCAGCTCCTCGCCGATCTTGCGGTCGGCCTCGGCCACCGCCTTGGCGAGGCCGTCGTGGATCGCCTTCTCGGCGTCGGCGTCGGCCGTGGACCCGGGCAGCGTGCCGCCGAAGTACTTGCCGACCATGGCCGCCACACGGGAGGCGAGGTTGCCGTAGTCGTTGGCCAGCTCGGAGGTGTACCGGGCGGAGAAGTCCTCCCAGGAGAACGAGCCGTCCTGGCCGAAGGCGATCGCGCGCAGGAAGTACCAGCGGTAGGCGTCCACGCCGAAGTGCGAGGTGAGGTCCTGGGGCTTGATGCCGGTCAGGTTCGACTTCGACATCTTCTCGCCGCCGACCATCAGCCAGCCGTTCGCGGCGATCTTCTTCGGCAGCGGAAGGCCCTGTGCCATCAGCATGGCCGGCCAGATCACCGCGTGGAAGCGGAGGATGTCCTTGCCGACGAGGTGCACGTCGGCCGGGAAGGTCGCCTCGAACTTCTCCGGGTTCTCGTTGTAGCCGACCGCCGTCGCGTAGTTCAGCAGCGCGTCGACCCACACGTAGATGACGTGCTTGGCGTCCCACGGGATCGGGATGCCCCAGTCGAACGTCGAGCGGGAGATCGACAGGTCCTGCAGGCCCTGGCGGACGAAGTTCAGCACCTCGTTGCGCGCGGACTCCGGCTGGATGAAGCCGGGGTTCGCCTCGTAGTGGGCGAGGAGCTTGTCGGTGTACTCGCTCAGCTTGAAGAAGTAGTTCTCCTCGCTGAGGATCTCCACCGGCTTCTTGTGGATCGGGCAGAGCTTCTGACCGGCGTACTCGCCCTCGCCGTCGAGCAGCTCACCGGGGAGCTTGTACTCCTCGCAGCCGACGCAGTACGGGCCCTCGTAGCCGCCCTTGTAGATCTCGCCCTTGTCGTACAGGTCCTGCACGAACTCCTGGACGCGGTCGGTGTGCCGCTTCTGCGTGGTGCGGATGAAGTCGTCGTTCGCGATCTCCAGGTGCTCCCAGAGAGGCTCCCAGGCCTCGGTGACGAGCTTGTCCGCCCACTGCTGGGGCGTCACCCCGTTCGCCTCGGCCGTGCGCATGATCTTCTGACCGTGCTCGTCCGTGCCGGTGAGGTACCACACCTTCTCGCCGCGCTGACGGTGCCAGCGCGTGAGCACGTCCCCTGCAACGGTCGTGTAGGCGTGGCCCAGGTGAGGAGCGTCGTTGACGTAGTAGATGGGCGTGGAGACGTAGTACGCCTTCCCCGCCTGCTTCTCGGATCCAGTGGCCGCCATGGTCGAAATCCTACTGGTCGCGTGAAGATCGACTCACATGCGTTTCGGGGGGTGGACGGGGCCGGCCCCGCCCACCCCGGGCCGTGCTACGGGCGCCAGGTGGCCAGTACGCCCTCGTAGAGCTCCTTGTCGGTGAGCTCGCGGGGGGTGGGGCCGGCGTGGAAGAAGGACGTGTTGTCCGTCTTCAGCTTGCGGAGGTAGTCGAACGCCTTGTTGTCGTGCTCACCGAAGGCGACGAAGGAGAAGAAGAGGGTGGGGTGCTTCTGCGCCGCGTCCGTGAGGGACTGGGTGGCGGGGGTCTTCGCGTCCGGGGCGCCGTCGGTCTGGAAGACGACGAGGGCGGGGGCGGTGGGGTCCTGCGACTTCTGGTGCAGGTCGATCACCTGCTGGACCGCGGCGTGGTAGCTGGTGCGGCCCATGCGGCCGAGGGCGGCGTGCAGCTCGTCGATCTTGTTCTCGTGGTCGGTGAGGGTGAGCTCGCCGGTGCCGTCCACCTCCGTGGAGAAGAAGACGACCGGGAGCGTGGCCTCGGGGTCGAGGTGCGCGGCGAGGGCGAGGGTCTGCTCGGCGAGTGCCTGGGCGGAGCCGTCCTTGTAGTACGGGCGCATGCTCGCGGAGCGGTCGAGGACGAGGTAGACCTTGGCGCGGGTGCCGGTGAGGTCGTGCTTCTTGAGGGCGGCGGTGGCCGCCTTGTAGGCGGTGGTCAGGGCGGGGGCGGTGGCCTTGACGTGGGTGAGGGGGGTGGCGGGTTCCTGCGGAGCGGGTACCTGCGGGGCCTCGGTCGGCTTGTCGGCCTCGGCGGGTTCCTGCGGGGCCTCGGTCGGCTTGTCGGCCTCGGCGGGTTCCTGCGGGGCCTCGGTCGGCTTGTCGGCCTCGGCGGGTTCCTGCGGGGCCTCGGTC